>CAYMHE010000079.1:1960-13055 GCA_964390175.1 uncultured Paludibacter sp. | reverse complement strand
TTACAAAGGTTTTGAAAGCAAAAAAATAAAAAAAACAAAGAGCCATAAAAAATTTTTATGGCTCTTTGTTTTCATTCACAGGAAAAATTCCTCTTGTCTCCCTGAAAACATATTTGGTCATCTGTTGATTCGATTCAAACCCTAAGGCATTTATGATATGTACGGCCTGAGTAATTTTCACAATTGTGTCAGAGAAAATTCTCTCTTCACGTTGGTTCCAAAACAAACGTTCGGTTTCGAACAATTCACCTTTTATATTGGTCATCCTCACCTGGCCTTTTAGCTCCCACAATTCCTCATTCAATTTATATTTTGCATATCGACTGTGAATGTTGGCATCAACCCTCAGGTTCTCGTCAAAGCGTTCGAAATGTATTCCTTTCGGGAATTCCCAATAAGGCTCATTCGCCCTGTCATAAACATCCCATTGCGGAGCTGAAATACGATAACGTGTTATGCCCGAATCTGAAATCACTGTTGTTATTTCGGTGGCATGCAACTTAGGCATTTTGCTACGATCGACAACAGCAGCTGTTTGTTCAACCTCTTTTTGAGAGCAGGAAAGTAGAAATAACAACATAACAACCACCAATGAGGCGGTTGTTATGCTTGTTTTTTTTCTTAAATATAAATTTTGTTTCAAAACAAATTGTCTGTTTTTTTTAACGACAGGTTGTGCTTTCTCCAATCCAGCCACCTACAAAGAATGATTTTCCCTCGTTCAATTCAGGTTTAAAGAACATATCATCTTTTGATGGGAAATGAGGACTGTAACGTCTGATCAACTCATTTGCTTCATCTGCACAGCTCGAGTCAACTTGCTTAGCTTTCACAAATTTATCTACTGCTACCCAAAATACTGTTTTTCTCAATACAGGATCATCAAATACTGTAGAACTTGCATAAAGTTTTCCTATCAGGATATAAGGTTTACCGCTATTAGGATTAAACTCAATTGAATTACGAGCAGCTTCTCTGGCTCTTCCATAATTGTCCAAATTGCTGTACAACTGAGCAATTCTATATTGATAATCAGCCTTGTCTGCATTTTTGGTAGCTAATTTTGTTGCCTCTTCGTAAAAACCGATTGCTTTCGAAAATTCTTTCTTTTTAATCGACATTTCAGCACAAGCATTGGCCGATTCTTCGGTTGGTTGCAGTTTGTGAGCAGCTACAGCAGCTGTAAAATACACTTCAGATTCTGTACATCTGATGCGTTTATAAAAACCTACGACATTAGCTAAATATTCAATATTTTTCAAATTAGCATTTACTTTCTCTTTGTACAAAGCATCAAGCATATCACAATCGGCAGCTCCACTCTGTGCAAAGATCAAATCAAGACTTGGCTTTAATTGAGATGCACCCTCAGCATTTTTTTGTTCTGGATTACCAGCAATAGCTTCAAGAATTGCATTCACTTTAAGGTAATCGGCAATGTATTTTTCGGCATGTTTAGCATCTGCTTTAAAAATTCCGTTCGATAAAGCCATAAAAACACGAATCACCTCAAGTTCAGAAGATTCTTTAAGTCCATCTATCGATTTTTCGAGCATTTCGTAAGCCGGTTTTTTAAGTTCGTCGTTTTTGGCAAATGCCACATAATCCAACCCTTTAACTCCCAAAATCCATGCTGTTGGGTATTTATCATCGTTTCCAAAATACTTGATACGGCTATCATACATCCCCATTAATTTTTCAAACACTTTTTGGTAAGAAGCAGCATCTTTAGTTTGCAACAGTTCCCACTGAACTATATCGCGTCCACGGCTATAAATCACCTTATTTTCTCCAGGACATTGAGCATAAGCAGCATTCCATGGACCTAAAGCATCTGCATATTGTTTGTTCTTGGCCGATTCATTGAACAAACTTATGTTAACGCGACATTCCTCTAATGCTTCTGGTGTTAAACCAGGTTGAGCTGCTGTTTCTGCCGGAGCAACTATTTCTGTCGCAGCAGTTTCTTTTTCTTTCTTGTTTTTCTTATTGTCTTTCTGGGCAAAGCAATTGGTGAACATTACTAAGCTAAAAACAAGTACAAGTACATTTCTCGTTTTCATTGTGTATAAGTTTAATTTGTTTATTATTTTTATTTCGTTGACAGCTTTATTACAGCTTCCGTTTCATAAACCAGGTCTCATTCAGGCTTGCACTCAAAGTAAACTTAAAGTAATCTTCACGCAATAAGCCAATTGAACCAATTTTACCATATTCGAAAGTGGTATTAATAACTGATCTGTTATTTCTCAATGGTAATCCCATTCCAAAAGTTATGCCATAGTTCTGTGGCAACTTTTCATTTGCCAGTTTATAGTACGGATCGCTCACATTAAATCCAACCCTGTATCGTACCACTTCATAATACCGGCGTCCTCTTAAGCTTGGTATAAATTCAGCACCTATAGCAAGTTTCGATCTATTTGACAAAGAATCAGTGACACCGAAAAATTTAGCATCGCCCCATTTCTGCATCGAGTAGTCGAGGCCCAGCGTCAACTGTTTGTTGTAGACGTAATTTAAACCTACGCCAAATATTTCAGGCACTTCAAACGACGAAAAAACTTCTTTGTATGGTGTTGCTTCCTGATCCACGCTTCCTGTCATCTCCGAGTAGTCTGCATTCAGCTTCAATTTTGGTTCATAAATCAAACCGAGACTTACATCATGTTTTTTGGCAAATGTATTGTAGAACTGAACCCCATAGCGAAAGCGCAAACTGCTCACAACAATAGAGTCGCGCTGTAGCGATGAGTAAAAATCGGAGCTACTAAAAGTCAATAATCGCGAATTAATTGAGCTTCCAAACATATAATATGCGTTTACACCCAGCGAAATATGATTGAATAACTCTACAGATAAACCACCATACAACTGACTTATACCTCCATTGCCAATAAAGGATTGCGTCGCGGTCACTGTGTCGGGATATAACTCTATCGGTAAGTTTGATGTAGAATAAAAATTATAACCCGAGAATGAATAAGGCAATAAACCGGCACTAAAACCTACTTTTTTCCACAGCGGGAACTGCATGGTTATATACTCCAGATTTGCATTTAATTTATTTGTTGTTCCTCCTGTTTCCGAAAATCTTGAAACAAGAGCCGAAACACCTACATCAAACATAAAAGTCATGCTATCAACCGCGCTGTAAGATGCCGGATTTACAACATTGATTCCATGCTTCGTGCGTGAACCAAAAGATACGCCACCCATGGCTCTTTGTTCACCTGAATTCGTATCACTAATATCGCCATATCCAAAACGCGTATATGGCGAATTTGTATTGTTTTGACCTATTGATACTTGATTTAACAAAACAAGAACAAATCCGAGGAAAAAGATTTTATTTTTAAACATTGAATTGTAGGATACGATTGAGCCCGATTAATACTAAATTTTTTTCTGCAAAGATGGCACTTTTTAGCTTTGTATAAAAATAAAAAGTGCTACCTCCTGTTAAATATACTGAAAGTTCAGGATATTTAATCTTTAATGTGTCAACATAGCCATTTATTTCAAACTGAATACCATATAAAACTCCGGAGCGTATGGCCGAAACAGTATCAGTTCCCAAAAACGGACTTTCCATTTGAGCTGTAACCAATGGCAATTTACTTGTAAATTCGTGCAAAGCTCTCAGTCGCATTTCTACCCCGGGAGCTATATTTCCACCATGATAAATTCTTTTTGCATCCACAAAATCATAAGTTATGGCCGTACCAGCATCTATCACAAGTAAATCTTTATCAGGCATTAAATATGAAGCACCAACAACTGCTGCCAGCCTGTCCTTGCCCAATGTCTGTGGTGTATCATATCTAATCTCAACAGGAACAGGTGTTTGATGATCCAAAAAAATAAACTTTTCAACTTTGTGCTTGATAAATTCAGACAAAGCAACATCTTCATTTGTAACACTCGATAAAATACAGTGCCGAATTGAATACGTGTCAATTATTTCGGCAACACAGTTTTCATCTAAATTCTCAAAAGCCCTGAAATTCAGCAACTCATCGTTGGCAAAGACAGCAATTTTTGTACTTGAATTTCCCTGATCGATACAAAGGCTGTAGTACTTACTTACATCAGGCAGCATCATGCAAAATTTAAATGATATGAATTTTTACAAAATCATTTTTTCAATTGGAATCACTAAAATACCTTCAGCTCCGAGCGCTTTTAGTTTTCCAATTATATCCCAAAACTGCTTTTCGCCTATCACAGCATGCAGCGAATTCCAACCCTCTTTTGCCAATGGCATAATGGTAGGGCTTTTCATTCCGGGCAATACTTCAATAATTTTATCTATATTCTCTACCGGCACATTCATCAACACATATTTCTTATCCTCAGCCATTTGAACGGCTTCAATCCTAAATAAAAATTCTTTGAGGATTTCTTGCTTTTCGGCCGACAGATGTGGATATTGAATCAGCAAAGCTTCGGATTTCATCAGCACCTCCACTTCTTTCAAATGATTGGTTACCAGTGTACTTCCTGAACTTACTATATCAAAGATAGCATCAGACAACCCTATACCCGGCGCCACTTCTACTGATCCGGTTATGACGTGTATATGCGCCTTAACGTTATTCTTTTTCAGAAAATCTTTAAGAATTTCAGGATAAGAGGTCGCAATCGTTTTATCATTAAACCATTCAATTCCAGGATAATCAATCTCTTTTGGAATTGCCAGCGAGAGTCGGCACTTACTGAATCCTAAGCGTTTCGTGACATTTACCCTTTTCTTTTTTTCGGCATATTCATTTTCACCGACAATGCCAATATCGGCAACTCCGTCGGCTACCGACTGAGGAATGTCATCGTCCCTCAGGAACAAAACTTCGAGTGGAAAATTGCGTGCTGGCAACAACAAGAGTCGTTTTCCGGATTCCAATTTTATACCGGCTTCACCCAACAACAACATTGTTTCGTCATAAAGTCGGCCTTTGGCTTGTATTGCTATACGTAACATATTATTTCTGATTAATTTTGATGTGCAAAAGTACAAAAAAAGCTTTGATTGCCATAAAAATAAAAATAAAAAAGTCCGTTAATAAATTAACGGACTTCAAATGCTTTAGCATTTTTTGCAATAGCGGAATTATTGAGCTACTACAGTGTCAACAGCAGCAGTGTCAACAACAGCTACAGTATCTACAACTACTACTGAATCTTCAGCAGGAGCAGCAGCTTCTTCAGTTGCTTTAGGAGCACATGAAGCGAAAACCATGGCTACAGCAAAAAATAAAAATACTTTTTTCATTTTTTCTAATCTTTAAAATTTAACATGTTATATTTTGCAATTCAAAATCGAGACAAAATTACAACATTTTTTGATATTCCATTAATAAATATCGTTTTTTTTTAATTTTTTTTTACGTTGACAAATAATTCCCCTAATAAATTGAAGGAATTCAACTACAAACTACTCATTAATAGAAAATTAAAAAAAGTCAACAATATTGAAGCAAAAAAAATGTCGGAAAGAAAATTAATTCAATCCGACATTAATACGTAATTATTTACGTAGTTACGATTACTGAGCAACCACAGTAGTGTCAACAGCTACAGCAGCAGTGTCAACAACAGCTACAGTATCTACAACTACTACTGAATCTTCAGCAGGAGCAGCTTCTTCAGTAGCTTTAGGAGCACATGAAGCAAAAGCGATAACTACAGCAAAAAATAAAAATACTTTTTTCATTTTTTAAACCTTTAAAATTTAACATGTTTTATTTTGCAATTCAAAATCGCTGCAAAATTACATCAAATTTCGACATTTCGTTTACTATTCGTCAATTATTTTTTATTTTTTTTTGCTTTCTGACCCCCCTCTTAGTATCACCCTCATTTTCAACAACTTTTTCACTCTGAAAACTTGAAGAGTAAAGATATCTTTTTATGCTCTTTTTAGGGGTTTTTTCAAACTCATGCGGATACAGTTGAATTTTGGCTACTGATTCATAGGAAGCAACCGATGCATTAAGTATTTTACGGTTCTCTTCCATCAACTCTTCAAGCTGCTTTTGATCCAAATGTTCGGCATCGACAGCTTCGTAATCGGGACACACCAAAGCTATTAATCGCCCATTACTTTCAATAACTAGACTCTCCATTACATAAGGCATGTTATTTAATCGCGCTTCAATTTCCTCGGGAAATATATTCTGCCCGCTCGCCCCTAATATCATTGTTTTATTGCGTCCACGTATAAATATATTGCCATCGGCATCAACAGTTCCAAGGTCACCGGTATGCAACCATCCTTCTTCATCAAGAATTGAAGCTGTAGCCTCAGGATTGCGGTAATAGCCTGACATTACATTCTCGCCCCTTACACAAATTTCACCTACTCCCGTTTCAACGTCAGGGTGAATTATTTTCACTTCCATGATGTCAAGGATTTTGCCGGCTGATTTGGGCACAAAATCCTTTTTATTTGAATAACTCACCAAAGGAGCACATTCGGTCATTCCGTAGCCGATAGTGAAAGGAAATTTTATTTTATGAAAAAACTCTTCCACTTCGGCATTCATAGGTGCTCCACCAACCACGATTTCGGAGAACTCGCCTCCAAATGCATCTACCAATTTTTTACGGATTTGGGCAAGTACCGGTTGGTCAAGGAAAGGAACACTAAGTACCCAACGCACTGATGGTTTGGCCAATAAAGGCTGTATTTGTTTCTTATATATTTTCTCAATAATCAATGGAACACAGAAAATAACACTTGGCTTAATTTCGGCAAAAGCATTCAGAAGCACTTTAGGCGAAGGCGTTTTGCCGATAAAATGAATATGACTGCCGGCACAAACAGGCGTCAGAAAATCGAAAGCACAGCCGTAGGCATGCGCCAAAGGCAAAAACGACACGATACGATAGCCTGGTCCCACCAGTTTGGTTCGGAAACCAAAGGTTATATTTCCTGCCAACGCATTTCCACTCGTCATCACACCCTTACTAAAGCCGGTAGTACCTGAGGTATAATTAATAGATACAATTTCATTGTTGGGTTTATCAATATATCTTACATTGTCTCTGTGAAAACCATTGCTGTATTTTGCATGAAAAAGACTATTGACATAATCGGGCTGCAAATATTTAACAACCAACTGTTCATGAACGACATGTTCATCGGACTCAGGTTTGGACTCCTTATTAAGCAAGGTAATGCAGTTAAACTGAGTGAGAGAAAATACTGCTTTCACTGTAGTTAGTTTTTCCTCTTCCAGATTTTCCCAGATATTATCGCCCACAAAAAGAAGTTTCGATTCGGAATGATTTGTAATGTGATGAACATCATTCGGATTAAAATCCTGCAAGATAGGCACAACAATAGCTCCATAAGTAATTGTTGCAAGATAAACCACAGCCCAGTTTGAATTATTCCGTCCGATCAACGCTATTTTGTCATTTGGTTCTATCTGACATTGATCGAATAAAATATGTAATCGCGCCACCTTCTTTGCAATATCGGCATAAGTAAGCGTAAGTTCTTCGCCGTAATTACTGAAGCCCGGCAAATCCCAGTTATTTCTGAAGGAATCCTCAAATAAGCGGATAAAATTTTCTTGTATCATGCGTTCTGTGTTTTCTGTAAATGTTGATATAACATGCAAAAATAACCAAATAATACACAATCAACATTCTTATGTGCATTAATTTGAGTTTTGAATTAAAATTTTAGATTTTTTATACGAAAAAACATTACAACGCTGTTTTTGACTCTGAATAATAAGATCGTACTTTATTTAAAACAATAATTTTATAAAAAATGTCTATCTTTGTGACCAATAAAAAAGCGTCAATTATTAACGCATTTACTCAAAAACACAACTGAAAATTAAACAATTGTCTATATGAACATTTCGTATAACTGGCTGAAACAATACATTAACATCGATATAACACCCGATGAATTATCAAAAGCGTTGACATCAATAGGCCTTGAGGTAGGCGGAGTTGATGAAGTTCAAACTGTAAAAGGAGGGCTCGAAGGGCTGGTGATTGGCGAAGTACTTACCTGCGCGAACCACGAAAATTCAGACCATTTACACGTTACGACTGTGAATGTTGGTGCAGAAGAAGCGCTACAAATTGTTTGCGGTGCGCCTAATGTAGCTGCCGGCCAGAAAGTAGTGGTTGCTACTGTTGGCACAAAACTTTATTCGGGCGAAGAAAGTTTCACGATTAAACGCTCCAAAATACGTGGCGTAGAATCGATGGGAATGATTTGTGCAGAGGATGAAATTGGCATCGGCACCAGTCACGACGGGATTATTGTTCTTCCGGCTGATGCGGTAGTTGGTACATTAGCCAAAGATTATTACGGAATAAAGAGCGATTATTTATTAGAAGTTGATATTACGCCCAACCGCGTCGATGCTGCATCGCATTACGGAGTGGCTCGCGATTTAGCTGCATTTTTTGCATTAAAAAATCCGGCAATTCAACTCACAAAGCCATCGGTTGATGCTTTTAAAATTCAAAATACCAACCTCACCATTCCTGTTACAGTTGAAAACACCGAAGCTTGTCCGCGCTATTCAGCCGTAACAATTTCGGGCGTAAAAGTAACGGAATCACCTGAATGGTTGAAAAACGCATTGCTTGTTATCGGACTTCGTCCTATCAATAATATTGTTGACATCACCAATTATGTACTTCACGAATTAGGTCAACCGCTTCACGCTTTTGATGCTGATAAAATTGCTGGCGGCGAAGTTCGCGTAAAATGTATGCCCGAAGGTACTCCGTTCGTTTCGCTCGAAGGAACAGAACGCAAGCTGAATGCAGCCGACCTGATGATTTGCAATGCAGAAAAACCAATGTGTATTGGTGGCGTTTTTGGCGGCTTAGATTCCGGCGTAACAGAAACCACTCAAAACGTATTTCTGGAAAGCGCTTACTTCAATCCGGTTTCAATTCGTAAAACAGCCCGTCGTCATGGTTTAAACACCGACGCCTCGTTCCGTTTTGAGCGTGGTTGCGACCCAACCAATACCATTTACGTACTGAAACGTTGTGCTTTGCTTATTCAGGAAGTGGCCGGCGGAACTATTTCGAGCGAAATTGTTGACATTTATCCTCAGGAAGTGAAACCATTCGAAGTGGAAATTACTTTGCAGAAAATCAACTCGTTGATTGGCAAAGAAATTGGCAAAGAGAATATAGAAACAATTCTCGGAGCACTAGAAATGAAAATTGTGAACCGCACCGAAGAAGGTTACACACTTCACGTACCGGCTTATCGCGTTGATGTGCAACGTGACGTTGACGTGATTGAAGACATTCTGCGTATTTACGGCTACAACAACATTGAAATTGGCGAAAAACTGATGTCGAACCTGAGCTACAGCTCAAAACCCGACAGTCATAAACTTCAAAATTTAATTGCCGAGCAGCTCACAGCACAAGGATTCAACGAAATTTTGAATAATTCGCTGACAAAAGGCGGATATTACACTGACTTAACATCATTCCCGGCGGCTCACAGCGTTAAAATCATCAACGCTTTGAGTTCTGATTTGAATGTAATGCGTCAGACTTTGCTTTTCGGTGGTTTGGAAAACATTGCTTATAATGTGAACCGTCGGAATGCTGATTTGAAATTCTACGAATTTGGTAATTGCTACTATTACAATGCCGACAACAAAAAAGAAGGCGAAACATTGGCAGCTTACGATGAAGATTTCCACCTGGCTATGTGGCTTACGGGCAACAAGCAAGCTCAATCGTGGACTGCGGCCGAGCAGAAAGCAAGCATTTACGAACTGAAAGCATATATTGAAAACATTTTCCGTCGCTTAGGCTTTAATCTTCGGAAATTAGTTACCGGAGAATATGCCGACGATTTATTGAGCGAAGCACTAACAGTGTACAGCGCGAGAGGCAATAAGTTAGCAGTTTATGGATTCGTTCATCCAAAAATCCGCAAGGTAATGGACATTGATCAGGAAGTATTTTATGCCGACCTGAACTGGAATGCCATTCTTTCGGAGCTTGGCAAACACAAGGTTCAATATGCCGAAATTTCGAAATTCCCCGAAGTAAAACGCGATTTGGCTCTGTTGATTGACAAAAACGTGACTTTTGCCGAGATAGAGAAAATTGCTTACGAAACAGAACGCAAATTGCTTAAAAAAGTAACTTTGTTTGATGTTTACGAAGGAAAAAATCTGGAAGCAGGTAAAAAATCATACGCTGTAAGTTTTATACTTCAGGACGAAACAAAAACATTGACCGACGCTCAAATTGAAGGCATTATGAAGAAAATGCTTGGCAATTTCGAAAACAAACTCGGCGCAAAGCTCAGATAGTTGATCATTTAATCAACAACTTCACTGAATCAACTTAAACTTTTCCCGGGTATTGTACTTAGGAAAAGTTTAATTTTATAAACGAATCAGACATTAAAATTTGATTCATGATTTTACAAAAAAATGGAAGACAAATCATTCGAAACTGAACTTTTGCATACCCCTTATGCGAAACCGGACGCATACAACGCTTTGAGTATGCCTGTTTACAATTCTGCTGCTTACGAATTTGATTCGGCGGAACAGATGGAATCAGCTTTCACCGGAAAAACATCCGAGTTTGCGTATTCGCGCATCACCAACCCAACGGTTCAGTATTTCGAGGACAGGATTAAAGCATCAACCGGAGCTGTGAGTGTAACCGCTTTAAATTCGGGAATGGCTGCCATTTCGAACACGATGATAACCATAGCTCAGACGGGAAGTAATATCGTCACTTCGCGCCACCTGTTCGGCAACACTTATTCATTTTTTGCAAATACACTGGCTGCATTTGGAGTTGAGATCAGATTTTGCAACCTCACCAATCCCGACGAAGTTGAAGCACAAATTGACAATAACACCTGCGCTGTTTTTCTGGAAATCATTACAAATCCTCAAATGGAAGTGGCTGATTTGAGTGCACTTTCGAAAATTGCCAAATCCAACAACGTTCCTTTGATTGCCGATACTACTATCATTCCATTTTGCGCTTTTAAAGCAAAAGATCTTGGCATTGATATAGAAATTGTATCGAGCACCAAATATATTTCGGGTGGTGCAACAAG
>CAYMHE010000079.1:0-1860 GCA_964390175.1 uncultured Paludibacter sp. | reverse complement strand
ATTGAGTAAAAAACAATTTGGAGAACGCCCCGGAGCCATGTTTACTTTCAACCTGAGTTCCCGCGAAGCCTGTTTCAGCTTTATGAACAAGCTCAAACTTGTAAAACGCGCCACCAACCTGTTCGACAACAAAACGCTCGCCATTCACCCCGCCAGCACCATTTTCGGAACTTTCACTCCCGAAGTGCGTAAAGCAATGAATGTATCGGACAAAACGATCAGAATTTCGGTAGGGTTGGAAGATGTGAAGGACCTGTATGCTGACTTTAAACAGGCATTACAATAACGGACATTTATTTCGGTATTTCCGCAAAAAAGGCTCAGCAATTATTTCGGTTGCTGAGCCTTTTGCAAAATTAAAAACACACACAAGCAAAGGTATTAGTCAGGTTTCCATTTATTTACAATATCGATAAACTGAGATCGGTATCCGTTAGGATCGAAAGTTTTAGCCGTCGCGCCTAAGTTGAGCACCATTTGTTTGTCGGCAGTGCCTTTGTGAGCCGATTGTTTCATTATCAATCCAAAAGCAGTGAGCGAAGCCGCGAAACGCATATTTTCGGAAGCCTGAGCCATTTGTTTTGGACTGCTATTGATGCTGTGTTGCAGCAAACGGCTTGCGCTTTCGCCCGGTTTTTTGTAACGGAAATCGAACTGCGCATAGGGTCCGGCAGATAAGTTGGTAGTTAATAACACTTCGTAAAGCGCCGTAATTGTTTGTCCGGCGCCAATCTCACCGGCATCGGTGGAGTCGTTCACAAAATCTTCGTTGTTCAACGAACGGTTTTCGTAACCAATCAAGCGGTAAGAAGCCACTTTATCGGGATTGAAGGTGATTTGTATTTTCGAATCTTTGGCCACCGTATAGAATTTTGATTTTTCGTTGATAAACACTTTTACAAGTTCAACGGCGCTATCGATGTATTCATAATTGCCGTTGCCATTGTTGGCTATCTGCTCCATCATATTGTCGTTCAGATTTCCGGTGCCCACACCCAAAACAGTTATATACACCCCCGATTCCCGTTTTTCTTCAATCAATTCAATCAACTCTTCGGTTGACGATGGGCCAACGTTAAAATCGCCATCCGAACCAATAATGATGCGATTATTACCATTTTTAATAAAGTTTTTCTGCGCTATTTCGTAAGCCGTTATCAAACCCTGAGCGCCCGCGGTAGAACCTCCGGCGCCTAATTGATCAATTGCTTTTTTGATTTTCGATTTTTCATCACCGTTTGTCGACTGGAGCAATACGGCGGCAGCACCTGCATAGGTAACAATGGCCACTTTATCGTTATCCCTGAGCTGATCGGTCATTAATTTAAATCCCGCTTTCAGCACTTCAAGTTTATCGGGCGAACTCATTGAACCCGAAACATCAATCAGGAAAACAAAATTGGAATTGGGCATTTCATTTTCGGGAAATGATTTGCCTTTCATCCCCACGCGCATCAGATGATGTTCGGCATTCCAGGGGCAAACCGCAAGCTCCGAATTAAGCGCCACATTTTCGTTATTTGTAGGGTTGGCATAATCGAAAGTAAAGTAATTTATAAACTCCTCGATGCGCACAGCGGCTTTGGGAGGTGTTTGTCCGAGATGCATAAACCGACGCATATTGGCATAAGCGCCACCATCAGCATCGACCGAGAAAGTGGAAACCGGATGTTCGCTCACGCTGAAAAAAGGATTTTCTTCGTAATCCTTGTACTTTTCAGTTTCGACCGGCTCATACATTCCATCCATAAACGAATAATTCATTGAGTCATCATAACTCGTACAACTCCAAAACAGAAATACCGACACTGCAAAAAAACTGATTTTTTTAATTGTTTTCATATGCGCATTTTTGATGGT
>CAYMHE010000078.1:0-13488 GCA_964390175.1 uncultured Paludibacter sp. | reverse complement strand
GCCTACGTAAACGAGAAAGGGAAATGGGTACTTGAAGCAGGAGAATTTATGCTTCAAACAGGAAATTTAACAAAAAAGATTGTTTGTAAGGAAAATAAAAATTGGGAAACTCCCAATAAATAAAGTTTTTTAAGGGTTAGGGTTAGTCTTCATTTTTTTTGATTAGTTGAACGGGAATCTGTAGTTATTAAGATAACAATCAGATTCCCGTTTTTTATTCTTTCACAGAACAACAAATGTTATTTCTGTTTTTTCCAATGTAAATCACGCACAGCATAAATGCGTTCAATCATTTCTACAACCTTTAATCCTTCCAGCACATTTGTAGTAATTGTGCCTTTATCTCTCAGTTTATCAATTACATTTTCGATTACATAATGATGATTTTGAGCTGAACCTTTGTAGAGTCCGTAATCGTTAGGCGGATTTGAAGGTGCAAGCTCAGGCATTTCGTAGTCTTTCACATGGCAATAAACCACTTCGTTCATATACTGCCCTGCTACCTTTACAGTTCCTTTTTCTCCGATAATTGTAATGCTACTTTCCAGATTTGTATCCCAAACCGCTGTAGAGTAATTAAGGCTTCCCATTCCACCATTAATAAAATCGAAAGTCACCACACCACTATCCTCGAAATCAGTGAGGTCTGCATGATTAAAATCAGCAAAATTACCGCTGATATTCTTAATATCGCCAAACAGCCAGTACATGATATCGATAAAATGCGAAAACTGGGTGAACAGCGTTCCACCATCGAGTTTAGCATCACCATGCCAGTTCCCTTTTTTATAGTAACGGTCGTCCCTGTTCCAATAACAATCGAGTTTTACCATAAAAATCCGGCCTAAAACCTCGTTGTCGATGATTTCCTTCAACCAAACCGAAGGTGGTGAATAGCGGTTTTGCATTACACTGAATACATGTTTCGACATGGCGAGCGATTTGAACAAAATCCTTTCGGCATCTACCTTTGTAAGTGCTATAGGTTTTTCGAGCACTACATGTTTCTTTGCATGTAAAGCCTTCAATGCGTAATCGGCATGGTAGCCATTCGGCGTACAGATATTTACAACATCAATATCCAGATCTGCCGCCAACAAATCATCTATTGAACTAAAAAAAGCCTCGCTAATACTTTCGAGTCCTAATTCCTTTTTCGTCAGCACATCGCATACTGCCACCAATTCGGCATCCGGATTCCGTCGAATCATTTCTGCATGCCTCTTGCCAATGTGTCCCTGACCTATAACTGCAAATTTTATCATATTTTTTTGCTAAAATGAATGTATAGTTATATAATATTTTATTTAATTCTTTTTACATTTCCGTTGTTAAGCACATATTCCTGAGCTGTTTCCGGACATACTGCGTGTCCAGCATCATCGAAGTTCAGTTTATGACCGTATTCACTCACCCAACCGGTTTGTCGGGCAGGATTACCGACTACAAGAGCATAAGCTTTAACCGGCTTTGTCACTACTGTCCCCGCTCCTATCAATGCATATTCGCCTATCTCATTTCCGCACACAATGGTAGCATTGGCACCTATGCTTGCACCTTTTCGCACAATGGTGGAAGCGTATTCGTTTTTGCGGTTTACGTGACTTCGCGGATTCACAACATTTGTAAAAACCATTGATGGTCCTAAAAACACATCGTCTTCGCAAATCACGCCGGTGTACACCGAGACATTGTTCTGAATTTTCACATTGCAACCTAACTTTACAGAAGGTGAAATCACTACATTCTGACCAATATTGCATCGTTCACCTATGCTGCAACCGGACATTATATGCGAAAAATGCCATATTTTTGTTCCGTTTCCTATTTCACAACCCTCATCCACGAGGGCTGTTTCATGCGCAAAATAATTCATAGCTTACATACATTAAAAAGTTTGTGATCAATCAGTTGTTATCTATTATTTATGAAGAAAGTCCAATACATTGCTGGTAATGTATTCAAGTTGCTCTTCATCTAACTCTGTATGCATGGGCAAAGAAAGTACACAAGCCGAAAGTTGTTCGGCTACCGGAAAATCGCCCGCCTGATAACGAACTTCCTGATATGCTTTTTGCAAATGTAATGGCACCGGATAATAAATCATCGCCGGTATACCTTTGGATTCAAGATACTTTTGTAAGGCCTGACGGTCTACATTTTTCAACTTTAAAGTATATTGATGAAAAACGTGCGTCGATTTTAAGTTGTGTGCCGGCACAATCAGTTGGTCGACACCTGAAAAGGCAGCATCATAATACCTTGCGGCTGCCTGACGGCTGGCAATATAATCGTTCAGGTATTTTAATTTCACTTCGAGCACAGCTGCCTGAATGCTATCAAGTCTCGAATTAACACCTACCATATCATGATAATACCGAACTATCATGCCATGATTGGCAATAGATCGCATTTTGGAGGCCAGCTCATCATTGTTTGTAAAAATAGCACCACCATCGCCAAAACAACCTAAGTTTTTTGAAGGGAAGAACGAAGTGCAACCAATATCGCCCATGCAACCTGAATGCATTTTTCGGCCATCGGCAAAAGTATATTCCGAACCAATCGACTGACATGCATCCTCAATCACATAAAGTTCATGTGCTTTGGCAATTTCAAGAATCGATTCCATATCAGCGTTCTGACCAAACAAATGAACAGGTACAATCGCTTTTGTTTTAGATGTTATTGCATTTTTGAGCGCTGGGATGGAGATATTGAAAGTTTCAAAATCAACATCAACCAGTACTGGTGTTAAGCCCAAAAGCGCAACCACTTCGGCAGTGGCAATAAAGGTAAAATCAGGTAAAATCACCTCATCTCCTTTTTTCAGATCCAAAGCCATTAGAGCAATTTGCAAAGCATCGGTACCATTCCCCACAGGAATCACGTGCTTTACATCAAGGTACTTTTCAAGCTCCTGCTGAAAATCGTTTACTTTTCCACCTTTTATAAATGTGGTGGTATCTATAACGTGTTGAATTCCGGCGTTAACTTCTTCTTTTATTTTAAGGTACTGACTGTTCAAGTCGACCATTTGTATCTTCTTCATATTTGAGTTTTTACATTCTTTATTTTTTTGAATACGATATCAGGACTTGGAGCTTAATAATTTAACACAAATCAATTAGAGTTAAAAACAGATTCATCATTTCATTTCAATAATATATTCTACTTCCTGAGGTACTGCTTTCAGATTCGAAACAAAGCTCGTGTTATTTTCTATTCTAAGTTTTTGTTTTAAATTATTGTCTTTCGCAATCTCATTATAATCAAGCACAACCATCAGATCGTCTTGTTTTATTGAGTTAAAATGACTCATGCCAACATTGAAACTTACATTTACAAAGGCAGGGAAAGTCCGGATTATTTTATTTCCGGGGCAATTTATAACCGTTACAGGTAATTGCATTTTCTTTTCGGTAAACATCTCCACAAAGATACTTACTTTAACTTCTTCGTTAGCAAATTTTACTGATTTAATCGGTTTTAATTTACAATTTAAATAGGTGGTATCGCTTAGTTTTGCCAATTCTACCGGTTCGGTTTTTATTGTCTTCAACTTATCGAGTACGCTTTTAGGACCAAATACAGTTACTGTGGCCGGGGAAACCTGAATTTTATCGCTCAATATATATTGATGTGCCAGTTCTATGTCAGCATCAAATTCTACTGCTAAAACTTTTGTATTAAGGCTTTCGTAGTGAAAAGTAAGCGCATTGGGTTTGATCTCGAGAATGGAAGTAGATGGAAGCAGAATACGCGCTAATTTGGCCCTTATCTGATCGGAAGAAATAGTTATTTCACCTTTTTCGTAAAATACTCTGCCTAAATCGAAAGAAATAGAGTTGAAATTAGGACGTGAATAAGTAAAAAGGTTAAGTCCTTTATCTTTTACTTTAATTGTAATGTTGGCAGGATAATCATTGATAATGGCAATGTTCTTTGGGAGACTAACAAAACGCAAGGGGATTGAGATTTCAGTTTCGCGCTCCTTATCAAGCGCGTTGACAAACCAGAAGCCGGAAGCCAGAACAAGAAAGAGCAAAAAGCTTAAAACATCCTTTGAAAAAAGGAATGATTTAAGCTTTAAAATGTAATATCTGAGTAATCTTGAGTTGCTGTTGTCAGCCATTTTACCCTTTATTTTACAGGAGCATCAATACTATCGGCCGAAGCAAATACAGAATTTTTATCAACTTTAATGCGTACATTTTCAGCAATTTCTACAATCACTGTTGTATCTTTAATTTCCTTCACCTTGCCGTATATTCCTCCCGAAGTTACCACTTTATCACCCGGTTGCATTGCTTCACGTTGTTTTTTAATTTCTTTCTGACGTTTCGACTGTGGACGAATCATGAAGAAATAGAACACAACAAAAATCAATACCATCATTAATATGCCTGAGTAACCACCCATACCCCCTTGAGCTGGAGTCGTTGCCTGTAACAAAATACTTAGTAAATTCATGTTTTTAATTTAATTAAATGATTTATGCCTGCAAATATATAAAATAAATATGTTAATAATATAATTCTGCCGTCGTCATTTGGGGTTTTCTTTATAATTTTGAGTAAATTACTTTTTACTGTCGCTAAACATCACCACTTTTATCAGCTTATTATCTTTCTTTAACTGACTCACAATATTATCCAACACTCCGTTAATAAATATTCCGCTTTTTTCAGTGCTATAGTTTTTGGCTATTTCGATATATTCGTTCAATGTTACATTCACCGGAATTGTGGGAAACTCCATTATTTCGGCTAATGCTACCTGCATAATAAGAATATCCATATAAGCAATGCGGTCGAGTTCCCAGTTTTTTGTATTTTCATCAATCATCTGTCGGTACTCGTTCCCGTGGGTAAGTACAGCACGAAGCAGTTTACGGGCAAAATCAGCATCTTCCTGATCTTTAAACATTGGTAGCAGCAATTGATTTTCTTTTGCACTCTGATCGAAACGTTTAATCGTTTTGATAACAAAACTAATAACGATTTCAAGATCATCCACCCAATAAATGCTTTGATCTTCGATAGAATTATCAAGTTCTTCGCTCTGCAAACATATTTTTTTGTAAATCTTACGCCAAATATCCTTATCGGCAGCATAATCCACAGTGGCTGCATTCATGTAGTCGGCATAAAAACCGGTCTTAATTAATTCCTCGTACAATTGCTTGATAGTGTCGGGATGATTTACCCACGATAGTTTCTGATTGGTTAAATACTCAACAAATTGAGTATTTGTTGTCAACTGCTGAATAAAACTATTGTCGATAAAACGTGTATTGGGATTTAAATCTTCTTCGCTGGGACGTAGTTTATTGCGTTTACTCTCGATGCGTGAGGCGGCATACTGGGTAATTTCGATGGACAACTGCAATAAGTGAAAATACAGGTCGTAAGTTCTTTCAATACTGTGAAACAACTCTTTTTCGGCTGCAGGAACTGAGTTCCCATTGCCTTTGTAAAATGAATATAAGATTTGAATAATCTTAATTCGTAATAATACTCGATTGATCATAAAAATTTTAGAACGCTTTTTTCAAATTTCTGGACAAAGGTACATCTTTTATTTTAAATGCTGTAAATTTGGGCTCAAAAAATAAAATGCAAAGTTTTTGAATCAAAGTTCGTTTATAAATAAATATTTTAACGATAAAATGTAAAAAAAAGTCACTTTGTTTGATATATCCAAAAAAAATACTGAAATTTGGTGACTCAACATGATTAAAAGAATGCAAAATGCAAAATGCAGAATTGAATTCAATATAGATTTTTAATTATTCATCATTATATTGTTTTACGTAAAACCAAATTAAAATGGAAGAGGATAAAAGAAAAAAAGAAAAAAAAGACAGTGAAATAATTTATTCGAAAGCAATTAAAGCCGGAAAGAGAATTTACTATTTGGATGTAAAGAAAAGCAGATCCGATGATATGTTCCTAACCATCACCGAAAGCAAAAAAAAGGTGACCGGAAATAACGATGACACACAAGTGGTTTACGAAAAACATAAAATTTTTCTTTATAAAGAAGATTTCGACAGCTTCACTAAAGGGCTCGAAGAAATGATTAGTTTCGTCAAAAAGGAACAGGGTGAAACTCCTCAGCGTGAAGAAAGAAGATGGACATCTGAAATTGAAAACACAAAAGAAATTGAACAAGAGGACATTAAGCCAAAAAGTTTTTTTGATAAATTTAAGTTTTAAAACAACATTTATTCATTACAAGCTCAATAAACAAGCATCAAAACATCCTTTCGGATTGTTTTTTTAATCAAAAAAATTGAATGAAAAGTTTCGCCAGCGATAATTATTCGGGCATTCACCCCGACGTCCTTAAAGCCATACAACAAGCCAACACCGAACATGAAATTTCGTATGGCGATGATTATTACACAAATAAAGCATTTGAACTTTTCAGTTCACTTTTTGGAAACCTAAAAGTATTGTATGCTTTTAACGGCACCGGAGCAAATATCATAAGCTTAAAATGTTGTGTACTTCCATTTCAGGCCGTTGTGTGTGCCGAAACTGCGCATATCAATTCCGACGAATGTGGCGCACCTACTCAGCAGATTGGCTGTTCACTTCTCACCCTGCCTACTGCCGATGGTAAATTAACTCCCGAACTGATACAACCATTGTTGGTACGCAAAGGAAATGTGCACGCTACTCAGCCTAAAGTTATTTCGATAAGTCAGAGTACCGAATTAGGCACTGTGTATTCCATAGCCGAACTAAAAGCACTTTGTGAATTTGCCCATAAAAATGATATGTACGTCCACATGGATGGCGCACGCATTTCGAATGCTGTAGCCGCTCTTGGAGTAAGTCTAAAAGAAGCCACCGTGGATTGTGGTGTCGATATCATGAGTTTTGGTGGTACAAAAAATGGAATAATGATAGGCGAAGCAGTACTTATTTTTAATGAGAATTTAAAGGAAAATGCGGCTTATTTCCAGAAACAAACGGCTCAGCTTTTCTCGAAAAACAGATTTATTGCCGCACAATTCATAGCCCTTTTGAGCAATAATCTATGGCACGACATGGCGACACATTCCAACCGAATGGCACAATTACTTGCAAAAGAAGTAAGTAAAATTCCCGGAGTAAAAATTACACGAAGCGTGGATGCCAACGCCGTTTTCGCCATCATTCCGCCAAATTCAATTGAAGCTTTACGAAACAAATACAGATTCTACACCTGGGACGAACAAACCACCGAACTCCGCTGGATGTGTTCATTCGATACCACCGAAAAAGAAGTACTCAATTTTGCCGATACGCTTGCTCAGTTGGTTTAATTCTGCGATAGAGAAATCTCAAATATTTTTTCTGCATCCCTTGTAAAATTTGCAAAATATCTTGCAATAAAAACACATTTTGCCCTTTCCTGTTTTTTCCGTACTTTTGCACCCTCTAAAAACGAGTGAATTCACTCGTTTTCAAACTATCAACTATTCATTGTCAACTATCAACCAAAATACATGTCATTAGCATCTGAAATTCAACGCCGACGCACTTTTGCCATTATCAGTCATCCCGATGCGGGAAAAACAACACTCACCGAAAAACTTTTACTTTTCGGAGGTGCCATTCATGTGGCGGGAGCTGTAAAATCGAATAAAATCAAGAAAACAGCTACTTCCGACTGGATGGAAATTGAAAAACAACGTGGTATTTCTGTAGCTACTTCGGTGATGGGTTTCGAATACCGTAACTACAAAATCAACATTCTGGATACACCAGGACACCAGGACTTTGCTGAAGACACTTACCGCACACTTACAGCCGTCGATAGTGTAATTATTGTGGTGGACACAGCCAAAGGTGTTGAAGCACAAACCCGTAAGCTGATGGAAGTTTGTAGAATGCGTAAAACGCCGGTTATGATTTTCGTCAACAAGATGGATCGTGAAGGGAAAGACGCATTTGATTTACTTGATGAACTTGAAGCCGAATTAGGTATCAATGTCCGTCCGTTGAGTTGGCCCATCAATCAGGGATTTGCATTCAAAGGTGTTTACAACATACACAAAGACAACCTCGAACTTTACACACCCAACAAGCAAACGATCAGTGAATCGGTAAAAGTGGATGTCAACAGCAATGAATTGGATGAGCTTGTAGGTAAACACGATGCCGATAAACTCCGCGAAGATATGGAGCTTATCAACGGCGTATATTCCGAATTTGATGTTGAGAAATACCTTACAGGCGAGCTTGCACCTGTATTTTTTGGTAGTGCTTTGAATACATTTGGTGTGAAAGAGTTGCTTGACTGTTTTGTTGAAATTGCACCATCACCAAGGCCTGTTCACACACAGGAACGCGAAGTTGATCCTTACGAAGAAGCATTTTCGGGCTTTGTGTTTAAAATTCATGCTAACATGGATCCCAACCACAGGAGTTGCATTGCGTTTATTAAGATTTGTTCAGGCAAGTTCGAACGAAATGTAAACTACAAACATGTGCGTCACGGAAAAATGATGCGCTTCTCCTCTCCTACTGCTTTTATGGCACAAAAAAAAGAAACTGTCGACGAAGCATATGCCGGCGACATTGTGGGCTTACCGGATACAGGCAATTTTAAGATTGGCGATACACTTACCGGTGGAGAAAACCTGCATTTCAAAGGTATCCCCAGCTTCTCGCCCGAAATGTTTAAATACATCGAAAATGCTGATCCAATGAAAACAAAACAATTGGAAAAAGGGATAGCTCAGTTAATGGACGAGGGAGTAGCTCAGCTTTTCACCAACCAATACAATGGCCGGAAAATAATCGGCACTGTAGGACAACTTCAATTTGAAGTTATTCAATACCGTCTGCTTCACGAGTACGGAGCTCAATGTCGCTGGGAACCCATTTCGCTTTACAAAGCCTGCTGGATAGAAAGCGACAATGCTACCGAACTTGATAATTTCAAGAAAAGGAAAGGACAAAATATGGCGGTAGACAAAGAAGGACGCGACGTCTTTATGGCCGATTCAGGCTATGTGCTTCAAATGGCTCAAAACGATTTCAAAGACATTCGATTCCATTTTTCTTCGGAATTTTAAATAAACAAATAAGGCGTTTCCAATCGGAAACGCCTTATTTGTTGAATAATAACTGAATGACTGAATAATTGAATAACTGAAACGTTTTACTTCACTAACTTCTTAACTTCAATTCTCACTTCTTGTTGCTCAAAACTTTGCCTTCAACAAATCTTCCAGCTTTATCAATTCATCGCGCAGCTGAGCGGCTTCCAGAAATTCAAGTTTTTTAGCTGCATCGTGCATCGATTTTTTAGTTTTGGCAATTGCTTTCTCCAAGGCAGATTTCGACATGTACTGAACCACAGGATCCGCTGCAATGGACTGTGAGCTGTCCGGTTCAATGTATGCATCTGGTTCTGCTTTGCTGAACGAGTTTCGTTCTCCCTTTGTAATGGCAGTAGGTGTGATACCATGTGCTTCGTTGTAGGCCAATTGTTTTTCACGCCGGCGATTGGTTTCGCTGATGGTTTTTTCCATGCTATCAGTTATCTTGTCGGCATACATAATCACACGACCATTCAGGTTACGTGCTGCACGTCCAGCTGTTTGGGTAAGCGACCTGTGCGAACGCAGAAAACCTTCCTTATCAGCATCGAGAATAGCTACCAACGAAACTTCAGGTAAATCCAAACCTTCGCGCAAAAGATTTACTCCCACCAACACATCGTAAACTCCCCGCCTGAGATCTTCCATAATCTGAACCCGATCAAGCGTTGTCACATCAGAGTGAATATAATTACACTTGATGCCCATTTTAGCCAAATAATCAGCCAATTCTTCTGCCATTCGTTTGGTGAGTGTTGTTATCAGCACGCGCTCTTCTTTTTCTACTCTTTGTTGAATTTCTTCAAGCAAATCGTCGATTTGGTTCAAACTTGGACGTACATCAATAATAGGATCGAGCAGTCCTGTAGGCCGAATCAACTGATCAATCACTATTCCTTCGCTTTTTGCTAATTCGTAATCAGCCGGAGTGGCGCTTACGTAAATAGTTTGCGGATTAAGTTCTTCAAACTCATCAAACTTTAACGGGCGATTGTCTTTGGCCGATGGCAATCGGAAGCCATATTCTACAAGATTCTGTTTACGGGCAGCATCCCCGCCAAACATAGCCCTGATTTGAGGTACAGTCACATGACTTTCGTCGATCACCATCAAGTAATCTTTGGGAAAATAATCGAGCAAACAAAACGGCCTGCTCCCTGGCTCACGACCATCGAAATAACGGGAATAATTTTCAATACCAGAGCAATAACCCAATTCTTTTATCATTTCCAAATCGTAATTTACCCGTTCGTAAATACGTTTGGCTTCGTAATCTTTTCCCTGCGATTTAAAAGCATCTACCTGCAAAGCCATGTCACGTTCAATGTGCTGAATGGCATTAGCGATACGTTCTTTAGTGGTTACAAAAATACTGGCAGGATAAATTTTATAGGCATCGAAATGTTCAATCACATGTAAATCAATCGGATTTATTGTTATAATTTCATCAATCTCGTCGCCCCAAAAAACAACGCGTACAATAAAATCGGTATAAGCAGGGAAAATATCCACCGTATCGCCTTTCACCCTGAAGTTACCACGATTCAGCTCTATTTCGTTTCGGGAATACAAACTATCCACCAACGACCTCAGAAAAACATTTCGAACCAGCTTCTGCCCTCTTTGTATTTCAATTAAATTGCTCGTAAAATCATCCGGATTACCAATACCGTACAGACACGAAACCGAAGAAATGACAACAACATCCCTCCTCCCCGACAACAAAGCCGAAGTGGTAGCCAGTCGCAATTTCTCAATCTCCTGATTGATGGAAAGATCTTTCTCAATATAAGTATCCGAAACCGGTAAATATGCTTCCGGTTGATAATAATCGTAGTACGAAACAAAATATTCCACAGCATTTTCGGGAAAGAAATTCTTAAACTCGCTGTAGAGTTGAGCTGCCAGGGTTTTATTATGACTCAACACCAGAGTTGGCCTGTTGATCTCATTGATTACGTTGGCAATGGTAAAAGTCTTACCCGAACCGGTAACTCCCAATAAAGTCTGAAAGGGGATATCGGCATTTAATCCGTCCAACAACTGCCTTATGGCTTCGGGCTGATCGCCCGTGGGACGGTAGGGTGAAGTGAGTTTAAATGACAAAATACTGAGTGTTTATTTCCAATTAACTATTGTACAAAACATATCGCTCCAACGAAAACTCAAAAGAGTGAACGTAAACAGGAGCGAGAACTATAAATACAAAAAAAGAGAGTCAACTATTGCTCAATCGGCATCACAAGAATAAGAATGATATACAGCAATATACCGGGGAAACCTGCTGAAAGTACCGAAAGAATTACATAAGCAACTCTTATTAATGTGGGATCGAGATTAAAATACTCACCAATACCTGCACAAACACCTGCAATCATTGAATTGCGCGAACGACGAAGCTTCTTTTCCATAAGATGATTTTAATTTAAATGATTTTACAAAGAAACAAAAAAAGACTGATTTTTCGCTATAAGTTGATGTGTTTTTGAAATTCTGATAACATTTTATTGGCCGGATGATTTAAAGTCATTCATCTTGTACTTTGCAAAACAAACAAAAAAACGATCCGGAGTAACTCCGAATCGTTTTTTTAATCTTGTAACTCGTAACTATTTAGAAACTTCTTACTTGTCGCCTTTACCGGTAGTTCCCGGTTTGGCAATGCTTTCGCGCATCGAAGTATCGGCTTCAATATTCTTCATTTTATAATAATCCATGATACCCAAATTTCCACTGCGGAAAGCTTCGGCCATAGCTTTAGGCACTTCGGCTTCGGCTTCAATTACCTTGGCACGCATTTCCTGCGATTTAGCCTTCATTTCCTGTTCCAGCGAAACTGCCATAGCACGACGTTCTTCGGCTTTGGCCTGAGCTATATTTTTATCTGCTTCGGCCTGATCCATTTGCAACTGTGCACCAATGTTCTTACCTATATCAATATCGGCAATATCAATAGATAAAATTTCGAAAGCTGTACCGGCATCCAATCCTTTTTTCAATACTAATTTCGAAATTGAATCAGGATTTTCAAGTACACTTTTGTGCGATACGGACGAACCGATCGACGAAACTATACCTTCGCCAACACGAGCCAAAATGGTTTCTTCGCCTGCACCACCGACCAATTGTTTGATGTTGGCACGAACGGTTACACGGGCTTTGGCAATTAACTGAATACCATCTTTAGCAACCGCAGCTACCGGAGGAGTATCAATTACTTTCGGGTTCACCGACATTTGAACAGCCTGAAAAACATCACGACCAGCCAAATCAATAGCAGTTGCCATTTTAAAAGTAAGGTCAATATTGGCTTTCGAAGCCGAAACCAAAGCATGAACTACGCGTTCGATATGTCCACCGGCAAGATAATGCGCTTCGAGACCGTCGCGTTTCACTTCCTGGATATCAGCTTTGTGAGCTTCAATCATACATTGAACGATAGTATGAGGCGGCACCTTACGGATACGCATCAAGAACAATTGTATCAGCGAGATATTAACTCCCGATACTTTGGCCGATATCCAAAGCAGAAATGGCACATAATAAAAGAAGAGCAGCAAAAGGACTCCAAGCACCGCTAATCCTACAATTTCAATTCCAAGCATATTATTTTTTGTTTAAAGATTAATTTATTGATTTTTATAACGACAGACCTAAAATATTGATTGTGAAAAATGTGAACCGCGAAGAAATATATGAAAATTCATTGCATAAAGAGTTCTAAAGCGGACCATCAACAATCATTCTTTCACCTTTCTCTCCACCAATATATTTGTATTCATCACTTCGAGCACCTTTACCTCCACTCCTTCATCGATAAAATCATCATTGGTTTTAGCCTCTACAATGTGTCCGTTTACCTTTACTTTTCCCATAGGAGCAAGTCGCGAACTTGTAACACCTGTATCGCCAACCTCAACACTCACATCCTTTAACGGATCATTTTTACCATCAATTTCGGCTTTCAACGACATTTTATCCAGCGCTTTAGATCGCAGGAATATCCATACAGCAATACCTAACAGTACAATTCCGCCCAAAAGCGTAAGATGACCAGCGGTATTCCCTATCTTATCGTAAGCATAATAAACAGCTCCTCCTATAAACAAAGTTCCCGCAATTCCGGCAATAGAAATACCCGGAATTAAAAACAGTTCGAGCAGAAAGAAGATGATGCCTACCAATAAAAGAACAACGACAATAGTTATTTCCATAATTGTATATATCTGAGGTAAAAATACAATATATTTTTTAATAAACAAGTAAGTCGGTTAAGAATATTTTATCGCTCATCCATTTCTATACACCGCCCAACCATTTCTATACACTGCAATGCCATTTCTATACGCTGCAATGCCATTTCTATACGCTGCAATGCCATTTCT
>CAYMHE010000077.1:2678-13623 GCA_964390175.1 uncultured Paludibacter sp. | reverse complement strand
TTTCTCAATATTTGCCATTCAATTAAAAAATAAGGGTTCTACGGGATTTTCCTTAACTGTTATATAATAAGGCTGTCTCAAAAGAAAGAAGAACGCAAATTACGCAAATAATACGCAAATTTTCACAAAGTACAAATGATTATTCTTCAATAAATTATCAATTTGCAAAACAATGAAATTTGTGAAAATTTGCGTAATTTGCGTTCAAAAATCTCTTTCGGGTCAACCTCTTATTTTCTGTTCGAAATGAGTTTTATAATGTAAAGCATAACAATGGCTACAAGCAGGGCTACGGCGAGTATAATGATTTCCTTGGCGCCGAAGCTGCCAGCGTTTTTCCACAAGATAAGTGCGCCGATCGGAATGCCGGCTAAAATATAGAGCCAGCTTAGCTTTTCAGTTTTTTTGTCGAAATACTTCATTTTTAATTGGTTGAATCTGTTGTGCTGAGATATTATTTCTTAAGGTTTTACTGAGAAAACTATATTTCGCTTACCCGTATTTTTTTTGTTTTCAGCTTGCTGTTGTTTGTCAAAAAAATACAGTCATTCGCCTTTTGTGCATTGATTCCTACAAAAGCACAGTCCTGTTTGATTTCGATAATGCCCAGTTCGTCGGGTTTAAGTTGTGCCTGCTTCATAAACAAGCCGGCAATATCACTTTTCGAAATCTTATCCCTGCGTCCGCCCGAGATGTACAGCGTTTTCCATTTCGATGGCGCAGGGAGCGGAGCGGGCTGAATTACTTCAATCGCAGGTTTTCCTACAAAGTCGGGCAATTTTTCATTTTTATAAGCCAGAATATAAGCTGTTCCGTCGCTTTTCATGCGGGCAGTGCGTCCGTTGCGGTGCGTAAATTCCTGTTCGCGCAGTGGTAACTGATAATGCAGGATAAATTTAATTGCAGGAATATCAAGCCCGCGCGATGCCAGGTCGGTGGCCACGATGACTTGATGTGTGCCGTTTCTGAATTTCACAAGGGTGCGTTCGCGGTCAATTTGTTCCATGTCGCCATGAAAACAACCGTGACTGATGTTGGCGGCATTCAGAAAATCGCTGACGCGCTGAATGGATTCTTTGAAATTACAGAAAATAATTCCCGGCTGGTTGCCAATAAAACACAAGGCATCCACAAGCGTTTCGAGTTTATCTTTCGAAGGCGAAAGTATGGTTTTTATGGTGAGCTGAGTGATGGCTTCGTGCAGATAATCAATGTATTTTGGCTGTTTCAGTTGCACAAAATCAGGAATAGTAAGGGCCTTGGTGGCCGAAGTAAGTACCTTCTTTTCTACATTTGGCAAAGCCGCTACTATCGCTGTCATTTCGGCTTCGAAGCCAACTTCGAGCGATTTGTCGAATTCGTCGAGTACGAGTGTTTTTATAAATTCGGTCGAAAATCGTTCTTTCCGTAAATGGTCGGCCACCCTGCCCGGAGTACCGATTAAGATGGAAGGTCGGTGTTTCAGGTCAATTTTATCCTGAGCGCCTGCACGTCCTCCGTACACGGCATTGGTTTTAAAACCCGATCCCATTTGGCGAATGACTTGTTCTAACTGAAGCACTAGTTCGCGCGAAGGAACAATGATAAGTGCCTGTATTTCGTTGCAGGTAGTGCTTAAACTTTCGATAAGCGGGAGTAAAAATGCAACTGTTTTTCCCGTTCCGGTAGGCGAAAGCAACACTACTTCGTTGTGCGAAGTAAGAACTTCCAGCGCTTCTTTCTGCATTGGATTCAATGTTTCAATGCCTAATTTTTCGAGTATATTATTTTGATTCATACAGCAAAGGTACTACAATCTGAACTAAATCAACTCATCCCGTGATGATAAGTGACCAGTTGAATGGCTGAAATTGTCTTTCAGTTCTTATTCAGCGCATCGGTACTTTTTATCAATTCTTGTTTCTTTCCCGCATCCATGCCAAAAAGAAAGAGGTTTCGGGGGTGGTGAGTATTTCGGCAAGAGTTTGATAAACAGAACCAATTTCTTCTGCTTGTTCCATAAGTTTCATTGCTTTTTCCCGCTTATCGGCCGATACAAAATTGTTGATGTCCAGAAGCCCGGTAGCGATGTAGGAGCTCAGATGCGAACAAATTGTGGAAACTGCAAGTCCGCGTTCCACTACAATCTCATCAATTGTTTTTCCGGCATTGTACATTTCGAGTGTGATGCGGTTGGATTCTCCTTTTGGCTTTTTCTCCTTCCTTTCGCGCTTTTTTTCTACTATTTCATCCATCTGCGAAGTCAGGTTGTTTTCGGTGCAATAGCGCTGAATGACAGATAGAAATTGCTGCCCGTATTTCTCCACTTTAGCCGGGCCAAAACCATTTATTTTCAACAAATCTTTTTCGTTGAGTGGCAGATAATCGGCCATTTCTATCAGTGTTTTACTTCCTGCCACCAGATAAATAGGTAAATCGGCAGGTTCGCATAACTTGTTACGGAGCGCGAGTAATTCGAAATATAATTTTGGATGGAGCGATGACACTGTTTTTGTTGCTCCGGTTTTAGCATAGCTATTCACAGAAAAATCGGGCAGTAAAAAGGTGTTTTTCAAAACAAAATATTCTTCCACATCAAAAGGATATTTCAACCCCTTCAATACATGTTGTTTTTGGGCAATATATCCAAAAAGAATGCTCAGCTGATCGTTATAGTCTCTTGCATTGTCGCGGCTGTCGGTGGTTGCCGGCGATTGTCTGAGTGTTTCGAGCAATATATTTATTTTTTCTTTGAAAAATGAAGCAGCAGCATTCAGCCTTTCTGACAGAAAATCTTCGTTTACCGGATTGTTCAACAGTATTTTTTGGAGTTGATGCTGAAATTTATCGGCCACTTCCTGAATGTTTTGCGTTTGTTTCAGCACTTCATTCAGATAGGACATTGTTTCGTCGTTAAATGAACTTGCTACGGTTTCAACGTCCCGTTTCAAGCGCGAAATGTGACCAATGCCTGTACGGAAATCGAAAAGCTGCTGCAGGATGAAGGACCTGAACTGGTTGCGCGATTCATTGAGCTGATATTCAAGTTCCTCAATCGGAATTTTATTGCGTTCGTGTTCTACAATCTGCTTGTCGTTTTCGATGCTGTAAGGATTGATTCTACTCAATAATACCATTCCTTCGAGCGATCGGCAACGGCTCAGGGCCACATACACCTGCCCCGAAGCGAAAGCATCGCCGGCATCAATTACTGCTTTGTCGAAGGTGAGTCCCTGACTTTTGTGAATGGTAATGGCCCATGCCAGGCGCAATGGAAACTGAGAAAAAGTACCGAGGGTATCTTCTTCAATTTGTTTGGTGGCCGGGTTGGTAGAGTAGCGGATGTTCTCCCATAGCATTTTTCCCAATTCTATTTCATCAGTATCTTCGGGGCATTTGATTGTTATTGTGTGATCATTAAAGGCTGTGATCATCCCTATTTTGCCATTAAAAAAACGGCGCGGGGTTTCACTGTCGTTCTTAATGAACATAACCTTTGCTCCCAGCTTTAGCACAAGTTTTTTGTCGGTGGGATAGCTCTTTTCCGGGAAATCACCTTTTATATCGGCTTCGAAACTATGGCTTTTCCCTTCGAGTTGCGCCAGCTCTTCAGCATTCATCCTTTCGGCCTTGTAATTATGCGTTGTGAGGGTGATGTAAGTATCGTCTTTGGGCGGAACAAACATAGGCTGATAGCGACTTTGGAGCAATTGTAGTCCGGCACCCGAGAGGCAGTTGTTCCGGACTTCGTTCAGCACGCGGATAAAATCGGCATTTGTCTGACGAAATATTTTGTCTAATTCAATATAAACAGGTTGCTGTTGCGCGATGACCTGACTGTGAAAAAAGTATGGGCTTTTGTAATATGGCGATAGCAGTCGCCATTCTTCTTCGATGGCAACCGGTGAAAGCTGAAACATATCGCCAATAAAAATAACCTGCACGCCTCCGAATGCTTCGGTGTGTCGGTACCTGAAATGTCGAAGTATTGTATCCACAGCATCCAACACATCAGCGCGCACCATGCTTATCTCGTCGATCACAAGCAATTCCAGTTCCTGTATCACTTTGCGTCGTTGGCCCTGCATTTTTGTTTTTTCTATCAGTTCTTTACGTCCTTCTACAGTGGGAATAAAAGGCGTGAAAGGCAGTTGGAAAAACGAATGCATTGTAGTGCCACCTGCATTGATGGCAGCCACTCCGGTGGGCGCCACTATGGCCATTTGCTTTTTTGTTTCTTTCTTTAGCTTATGCAAAAAGGTAGTTTTTCCTGTTCCGGCTTTCCCGGTAAGGAAGATGCTGCGATTGGTGGAAAGTGCAAATTCGCGCGCCAGATGATAATAAGGTGATAGATCGTTCATGGGACAACAGATGAATACAAAGATTAGAAATAAATTTTGGAATAAGCAAAATTCCAACTCAAATTTTTATAAAAAAAAGAACGGCAGGAAATGTTTTTCCTACCGTCCCCTTACTATAAAAAAAATTTATTGCATTTTAAATCACCAACGAAGGTGCTGAGAAAGTCCGGGCAGCCAATTCGCTGTCGATAAGGTAAAGACCTCTTGGATCAGTTCCAAATAATTCGAAACGTTTGCAAAGTTCGTCGACGTTCTTTTCTTCTTCGCCCTGTTCTTTCACAAACCAATCGAGGAATTGCATGGTTTTGAAGTCTTTGAGTTCGTAAGCAGCACCGTAAATGTCGTTGATGGATTTGCTTATAAATAATTCGTGTTGATAAGCTTCATCCAATGCCTGTTTGAAATTAGTGAATTCAATACCTGGCTTTGCGATGGTATCGAGTACTACTTTTTCGCCATTGTTCTGAAGATATTTAAGGAATAGCATGGCGTGCGCATATTCTTCCTGTGTTTGAATTCCAAACCAGTTTCCAAATCCATTTAAACTATTATCGTAGTAATAGTTCGACATGTCGAGATAAAGAAACGACGAGTAAAATTCTCTGTTTATCTGACTGTTTAGTAAGTCAACAATTTTTTTGTCTAACATAAGTTTAGTATTTTTTCGGGTGAATAATAAACGATATTTTTTGTTTGAGTAAATCAATTATATTCTTTCTATTTTAGCGCCAAGCGAGTTCAGGCGTTTGTCAATTTCCTGATAACCACGGTCGATTTGATCGATGTTATGGATGGTGCTAACTCCTTCGGCAGCCATGGCGGCTATCAAAAGTGCAATTCCTGCGCGAATATCGGGCGAACTCATGGTGGCAGCACGCAAATGCAGCTGATCGCCCAATCCGATGACGGTGGCGCGATGTGGATCGCAAAGTATAATCTGAGCGCCCATATCTATGAGTTTATCCACAAAAAACAAGCGACTTTCGAACATTTTTTGATGAATAAGTATGCTGCCTTTCGCTTTGGCGGCTACTACCAGAAAAACGCTGAGCAAGTCGGGGGTAAGTCCCGGCCAGGGAGCGTCCGAAATTGTCATGATCGAGCCATCGATAAAAGATTCGATGGCATAGCCGTCCTGTGCAGGAATAAAAATGTCATCGTTTCGTTGCTCCAACTGTATGCCCAATCGGCGGAAACTGTCGGGAATGATTCCTAAATCATTGTAAGAGACATTTTTAATCGTTATTTCGGAACCTGTCATGGCCGCCATTCCTATAAAACTACCCACTTCAATCATATCGGGCAAAATGGTGTGCTCGCAACCGTCTAAACAAGTAACACCTTCTACAGTAAGCAGGTTCGAACCTACTCCTGAGATTTTGGCGCCCATTTTGTTCAGCATTTTACACAATTGCTGAAGATAAGGTTCGCAGGCAGCATTATAAATCGTTGTTGTTCCTTCGGCCAGTACGGCTGTCATCAGGATGTTAGCTGTACCGGTGACCGAAGCTTCGTCGAGCAACATGTAGCAACCAGTCAGTTTCTTAGCCGAAATTTTATATTGCTTTTTGTCGGGATCGTAATTGAATTCGGCGCCAAGTTTTTGTATGCCCAGAAAGTGCGTATCAAGGCGTCGGCGTCCTATTTTGTCGCCACCGGGTTTGGGAATCATGGCTACTCCAAAGCGAGCCACCAGTGGCCCGACAATCATTACCGAACCACGTAAAGCAGCGCTTTTGTTGTAAAAATCTTCTGTTTCGAGGTATTGAAGGTCGATGTTTTTTGCATTGAAAGTAAAGGTGCCGGCATTTATTTTTTTCACTTCAACGCCCATGTCCATCAGCAGATGGATCAGATTGTTTACATCGAGAATGTCGGGCACGTTGTTGATCGTGATTGTTTCCCGGCTCAGCAGAACTGCACAAAGCACTTGCAATGCTTCGTTTTTAGCACCTTGAGGTATGATTTCTCCTCTCAGTTTATGTCCTCCTTCAATTCTAAACGATGCCATTTTTAAAATATCTATAATTTTATTAGTTACAATTTGTTCTTCCGAAACACAATATTTATGAGTGAGCACTAAAAACACCTGGCTCTTTTTCTCAGCTTATTTTTTTTTCAATTTGTTCTTTTTGTTGTGAAGCACATCTCTCGATTCTACAAGTTTAAGGAAATCTTCTGAAATGTCGAGCTTGCCATGCGATAATTCACGTAAATCATCAAATATCTTGCGGTCGTCCACTACTTCTTTGTTCCAGGTGAGGAAGCATTTTTTCATTTGGTTGGCAATCAGTCTTATCAATTCGTTTTTATCTTCCCCATCAGGATAGTCACCCACTTTCTCTATCATTTCTTCGAGTGTTCTCCCGTAGTGATGGTAACGTATGCGTGAATTTTTATAGGGGATTGTTTCTGGTCGGGTATACAGGTTTTCGGCCTGAACAATTTCGTAAGGGAAATCAATATCGAGCTTAAAATCGGACATGATGGCCACGTGATCCCACAGTTTGTGTTTGAAATCGTTCACATCGCGCAGGTAGGGAAACATATTTCCCATGATATTGATGACTGTCTGCACGCAACGTGTTCTTTCTTCGCGGTTTTCTATCGAAAGCGCGTGTGTAATCATTTGTTGTATGTTTCGCCCGTATTCAGGCATGATAAGTTTTCCTTGCAAAGTAGGATATTCCATAATAAACCGAATGTATTGATTGAATACAAAAGTAACTAATTTTTTTATATATGTTGTCAGGCGGCTCTTATTCTTTTGTCTTTTATCTGATACAATTTCCACCACGGCGTGTGTGGAGAAGCATGATGCTCGGTATGATAGCCGAAAAAATAACAGCTCAAAAGGGCGAATAAATGGTTCCTTCGCTGTGTGCGCGAGTTGTGCGGAAGCATATCGGGCGTATGCGGAAGATGATGCGGCACAAAAGTGCCAAAGTAAAATAACTGAAAAGTAGCTGCAATGGCCGGAATGACCCAAAAGGAGATGAGTTGCCACTCGTCGAACCACAAAAGCAATAAGTTGAAAAGCACGGCCATAATAATTATTTGCCATACTGTAATATATTGTTTGAGAAACGAGAACCACCAGGCGAAGAAATTCTGATTGCCTGTTTTGTAATCGGGATCGGACTCGGTGCCCGGATGCTGATGATGCAAATGATGTTTGGCAAGTAGCTTAGGATAATACATAGCCGCAAACAGAAAGGTACAAATGAACCCGAGTGCATCATTCAGTTTTTTGTTCGGGCTCACTGTGCGGTGCATGGCATCGTGGGCGGTAATGAACAATCCTGTGAAAAGCCATGTTTGAAGTAAAATATGAAACCAAAACCAAAAGTCGAGAACATCTACAGCCTGATAAAGCAGAATGCACAGTAAATGAGCCGACCAACTTAAAATGATAGCCAAAGCTACGATAAGGCCTGTGTTTTTCATATTTTCCACCAAAAAATAGTTTTAAAAAGAAGTAATTGTTTTATAAACAAATACAGTTAGGTTCTTGTTTTTATATTGTAAAAAAATCAGTTCAACTTTTACCTATGTGGAGTTCAGATTATACTTATTTTGCTTTGATGCTTGGAAGTGTTTTTTTTCCTTTTGTGTTTAGTTTCGAGCGAAACGTTGGTTATTATAAACAATGGAAAGCGCTTGGGATAGCTATCGTTATTCCCGGTGTGTTCTTTATTGTTTGGGATGCCTTGTTTACAAAGCTCGGTTTCTGGTCGTTCAACGATCAATTCATTCTCGGACCGCGACTGCTGGGTTTGCCTTTGGAGGAATGGCTCTTTTTTGTAGTTATCCCTTTTTGTAGCGTTTTTATCTACGAAGTTGCTAAGTTTTACCTTCACTCAATTGATTTTCAAAAATATGTAAGGTTGTTTTTCTATTTGCTTGTGCTTGTGTTTTCTGTGTTTGCAGTGCTTTCTTTTGGCAAATGGTATACTTTTATCAATTTAGCATCTAACGTTGTATTTCTGATTTTTGTGTTGAATGTTTCTTCCTTTCAAAAGTATCTTACCCATTTTCTTATTGCATTTTTGGTTGCGTGTGTGCCTATGTTTATTGTAAATGGGTTGCTCACAGCTTTACCTGTGGTGGAATACAACGGGACTGTTTTCAGTAATATACGCCTTTTCGATATCCCGATCGAGGATTTCAGCTACTTTTTGTTGTTGATGCTTATGAACGTGTTTGTGTACGAAAAATCGAAACAACTGATGTTAGCAAAAAAAAAGCAGCTGACATTATAATGTCAGCTGCTTAAATATAATTGATTTACCCTTTTCTTTATTTTAAAGGTTTCACAAGATAAATGATTGTAGGTAGGTGGTCGCTGTATCCATTGAGCCACGCACCGCCACTGTGGGTACGCAATGGTGTTCCTTTGTAGCGGCCTTCCTGCTGGATAAGGAAGTTGCGGTAAAAGATTTCCGATTTCCAGAAACGCAGCTGATCTTTACTTCCGTTGGCAAGTTCGTGTGAAATGATGATTTGGTCGAAAAGATTCCACTGGTCGTTGTACGAGAGAGTTCCCATTCCTTTTTCAAGTGTTTTCCAAAAAACATTGTAAAGTTCGCCGGGTTTTACTTCTTCTTTCACTTTTTTAGCGCCCAGTATGGTAGCACAACTTTCGTTGAACGGATCGTCGTTAAGGTCACCCATCACAATGATTCTGGCTTTTGGGTCAGCTTTGTACAGCGAGTCGACAATAGAGCGGGTCAATCCGGCAGCAGCATTACGTTTAGAGCGCGAACGTTCTTCGCCTCCACTGCGCGATGGCCAGTGATTCACAATTACATGTACTTTTTCTCCCTGCAAGTATCCGCTTACCATGAGCTGATCCCTTGTCAAAAAATTGGGATCGTCGGTATATAAACGGTAGGATTTACTATTCGAAACCGTGAAAAGTCTCGGATTGTAAAGCAAGCCCACATCCACACCACGGCGGTCGGGACTATCGTAATGTACAATTTGTAACGAACGATCTTTGAGCGCAGGTTGTTTCACAAGGTCTTCGAGTACGTTACGGTTTTCAATTTCCGAAACACCCAAAAGAGCTACACCGGCGGGAGAATTATCTATTGCCATTTGAGAAATAACGTACGACATGTTCTTTAACTTGGCATTGTACTTCATGCTGCCCCATTTATTGGCCCCAGTGGGTAGGTATTCGGCATCATTGTTTTCGTTATCGATGGTGTCGAACAGGTTTTCAAGATTGTAAAAACCAACGGCACTGAGTTGAACTTTTACATTTTTAGTTTCCGCCGTTTGCCCGGCTACATCTTTTTTTGACGAACAGGATATAGCAACAGCCATTGCCATTATCAGTGCAAATGCTGTTTTGAACCTTAATTTTATTACTTTCATTTTGACTTTTATTTTTTAATTAAGCTTTTCTGAATACTTTGTTCAGGACATAAATTAAATGGGGCAACAAAAGTGAGAAAAAAATATGAGAGAAAAAAACAATGCCTGCAAATTAATTGTATTTTTATGATATAAACAGGATAAAAGTATTTCGTATAAGTATGTTTCACCTTTTTTCGAAGGAAGGCGAACCAGATAAAGCAGGCTTTTACCTGCTTTTTTATCTATAAAACATCAGCCGAACACTTATAGCCAATTACAATTTGTGTGTAGCCAATTACAATTTGTGTGATTTTCCTTTTTTTTACGGTTTTCGTCAGGTCAGCATCTAAGATGGAGTGTTTTTATTCCCTGTTTCAGCTAAAACAATCCATCAGCCGATAACGTTTTATTACTAAAGCAATAATAAACTAAAGCGGTGTTTTTCAGCTGAAAGATAGCAGGTGATTTAGATAAGTTCAATAAATTGGCTGTAAATTGCATAGAAATAGAAAATTTAAATAAAAAGTTGATACTTAATTGGCAAAAAGATGCTAAATTGCACGCCCTTTTTTCGGATCGAAGAAAGTGACGCTTAAAAAATCAAAACAAATAAATTACAATCATTAGTATGAGAAAACTTTCGTTGATACTTTTAGTATCTGTAATGGCGGTTACAAGTGCTTTGGCTCAGACAAGAGTCAAAGGCATAGTGAAAATTGCCGGAAGTGAAGATCCTCTTCAGGGGGCAAAAATCACTTTACTTCAGCAAAACATTTCATCCCAAACCAATGCCAATGGAGAATTTTTATTAAGTTACATCGAATCGGGCGACGAGGAAATAAGCATCTCGAAACAAGGATATTTTCAAAACATAAAGCTTGTCAACCTAAAAAAAGATGCTGAAACTGACCTTGGAGTGATCTATTTGCAAGCCGACACGCAACTTGAAATGAAACAGGAAGTTTTGTTGCAGTTGAGCGAAAGTTCGTTGGAAAACGAAAGCAGCATTCAGAGTGGCGAAGGTTCGTTCTTTTCGAAAAACGATGTTTATCTTGCGCAAACAAGCTACTCATTCAGTGCCATGCGCTTCCGTACCCGCGGTTACGATAACAAATACGAATCGACCTATATCAACGGTGTACATTTTGTAGATTCAGAAAGAGGTGGTTTTAATTACTCGTCCCTGGGTGGATTGAACAATGCTTTCCGTAACAAAGACATTACTTACGGTTTTTCGCCGA
>CAYMHE010000077.1:0-2578 GCA_964390175.1 uncultured Paludibacter sp. | reverse complement strand
GGTGGATTGAACAATGCTTTCCGTAACAAAGACATTACTTACGGTTTTTCGCCGAATACATTTGCTTATGGCAACTTAGGTAACAATACAAATGTGACAGCCAACGCAAGTGCTTTTGCTACAGGCTCGCATGCTAACATTGCTTTTTCGAACCGGGCTTACCGATTGCGTGGACAATTTACGCATGCCACCGGAATGCAAAATAATGGTTGGGCTTTTGCCGTTTCGGGCGTAGTTCGCTGGGCGGACGATGAAGGTATTCTGAAAAGTAATGTAGATGGTAATTTTTATAATTCGGGAGGACTATTCCTTTCGGCCGAAAAGAAAATAAACGAAAATCATCGTCTTTCGTTGATTGCTTTTGGCGCTCCCACACGTAGGGCAGGTCAATCGGCTGTTACAAAAGAAACACACGATTTAGTAGGTGGTTCGGTGTATTACAATCCTTATTGGGGCTATCATAACGGCGAAATCCGTAACTCAAGAATCGTTGAATCTTTCGACCCTACTGCTGTCCTTTCGCACGAATGGAAAATAAGCGAAACACAACGCCTGCGTAGCGGTTTAGGTTTTCATCACAGCTGGTACAGTAATTCTGCTTTTTCGTACGATGGATTGAACCCCGGACCGGATTATTACCGCAATATGCCAAGCTTTATTAATGATGATGATGTGATGCGCGAAAGATCGACACAACTGTGGAAAACAGATGAGTACACCCGCCAAACCAAATGGGATGAGATTTACAGAGCTAACAGGCTCAATAACGATGATAATCCTAACGGACAGGCGCGATATATTCTGGAACGCAGACACAACGATTTGATGGAAACAATATTAAATTCGGTCTACACCAATCAGTTCAACAAAAACCTGAAACTTACTGCAGGAGTTGAAGCCCGTGTGTCGAAAGGAATGCATTATGTAACAATTGACGATATGTTGGGTGCCAACCAGTACATCGATAAAGATACATATGCCGAACGCGACCTTGTGGGTGGAACTTTACAGGATGCCGATCCAAGAATTATCGAGAATGACATCAACGATCCCGATAAAATCAAGACCAAAGGCGATATCATTCGTTACAATTATGATATGAACGTTACAACTGCCAATGCATTTGCGCAGGCCGAATGGAAAACGTCGCAATTCAGTGCTTTTGCTGGTGTGAAGGCAACATACACACAGTTTTACCGTTATGGTCATATGGAGAACGGACGTGCATGGTACCTGAGCGAAGTGAAGGGACAGGATGTAAATTCATATGGAAAAAGTCAGACATGGTTCTTTACCGATCCTTCGGTAAAAGCAGGTTTTACATACAATGTCGATAACCGTAGTGTTATTTCGGCCAATGTGCTTGCCGAAACAAGAGCTCCGCTTGTGCAGGATGCTTATGTGTCGGAACGTATCAAGGATGTGCTTGTAAAGAATCTTACCGGCGAAAAAATCCTAACCTACGATTTAAGTTATTCGTTCAATTACAAAGTGATTCGCGGACGTGTAAGCGGTTTCCGCACACATGTGAACGATGCAGTGGAAAAACTTGGTTATTATGACGATGAATACCGTACTTTTATCAATCACCTGTTGAGTGGGGTAAACAAAATTTATCAGGGTGTGGAAGTTGGTCTTTCGATACCTATCAATTCAATGTTTACAGTGTCGACAGCCGGAACTTATGCCGATTATCGTTACACCGACGATGCAATGGGTATCAAGAGTTACGAAAACGGAGCCGTTAACGACATCAGCGAAAAAGTGTTGATCAATGGATTGCGCATTAGCGCAGGACCTCAGCTGGCAGCTAACATTACGCTCGATTTCTTTTACGAACGTTGGTTTGCCGACATTACATTAAATTATTACGACAACAATTATCTTGATTTTGCGCCAAACCGTTTTACCGAAAGCAACCAGCAAACGCTGAAAACTTATCCTGATCTTTATGAAAAATTAGGAAAACAGGAAAAATTGCAGGGTGGTTTTATGCTCGATGCTTCGGTAGGTAAACTTATCTATCTGAAAAACAGAAATTCATTGAATTTCAATTTAAGTGTGAGCAATGTACTGAATAATACAAATATGATTACCGGTGGATATCAGCAGGCACGTATTCCAATGAGTAGTGGAGCCATCAATCCTAAAGGTGCCGATTGGTTCCCTAACAAGTATTATTATGCCTGGGGACTTAATTTATTTTTCCATGTTGGGTATAAATTTTAATAAAGTAATAAAGAAGAATTTCAGATATGAAAAATACATTTAAAATATCGGTTGCTGCGGCTGCACTATTTGTTTTTGTAGGTTGCACACAATATAATATGGAGCCGGAATCAGGCTTATCCAAGGGTGTGAAAATAAATTCTACAATCACCGTTTCCGATTTGAGAACAACCTATATGAAGTCGGCCGAACTTTTTACGGCTGATAGAATAACTGCCGACAAGCAACTTGTTATCAACGGCATTGTAACAAGCACCGACATCGAAGGCAATGTGTACAAATACATCGCCGTGAAAGAAGAAACGCCCAACGGACAATCCATTCGTATTTCGGTGGATGCTTCCGGTAT
>CAYMHE010000076.1:8454-14126 GCA_964390175.1 uncultured Paludibacter sp. | reverse complement strand
TTTTTTTTACATTCACAGCTTTCTTCGTATATTTGCATTCGAATCTAATTTCCTGTTTTTCAATGAAAGGACAAAACAAAGCGGTAATTATCGGTGCGGGTGTTGGTGGTATAGCTACATCAATATTTCTGGCGCAAAAAGGATACTCAGTAGATGTATATGAAAAGAATGCCGATCCCGGTGGACGCTGTGGTCAGATATACCAGCATGGACATCGCTTCGATTTAGGCGCAACTATTTTGCTAATGCCTTCGCTCTACCGTGAAGTTTTTACAGCCCTGGGGCTCGACATGGACAAGGAACTGGAACCTACTTCGCTCGAACCTCTTTATAAGTTGTTTTTCGACGATGGAAGCAACTTTGAATTTTCGCGCCGGGACAAAAGAATGCAAGAGCAACTTGAAGCCATCGAACCGGGTAGTTTTGAGCGATACAAGCAATATGTGCACGAGGGTTACTCTTTCTTCAACCAATCGATGAACGGCTTGCTCAACAGGAATTTCAATCATTTGTTTCAATTCATTAATATCAGGAGCATCCTTTTACTTATCAGGCTAAAAACATGGATAAAGCATACCGATTATATCCACCGCTTTTTTAAAGATACCCGCCTGCAAAAAGCATTCACTTTTCAGAACATTTATGTAGGGCAGAATCCCTATCGTCAGCCGGCATTTTTTTCAATGCTTCCGGGTGCCGAAATAGCCGAGGGCGCTTTGTTCCCCAAAGGAGGCATGCACCATATTGTCGAAAAACTGATGGAAACCGCCCTTGCTTCGGGTGTAAAATTTCATTTTAAAAGTCCGGTGGCGAGAATCATAGTCAACGGGAAAAAGGCAGAAGCCATTGAGTTGAAAAACGGGAAAAGAATAGACGCCGACATAGTGGTTGCCAATGCCGATTTGCCCTATATCTACAATGAATTACTCCCCGACAAAGCCATTGCCCGCCGGTTGAAAAAGAAGGAACATTCTTGCTCTGCCATTGTTTTTCACTGGGGTATGGATAAAATTTATCCCGAACTCCGCCACCACAGCATTTTTCTGAATGAACCTTACAAGGAAGGAATGAATAAAATATTCAAAGAAAAATCACTTTCCGATCGACCTTGTTTTTATATTCATGCGCCCGTTCGTACCGATCCGTCGGCTGCACCAGAAAACCAGGATACCTTGTCGGTGATTATTCCCGTGGGTCATATTGATGAAAATACTGATCAGGACTGGCAGGCAATAAAAAAATCGGCACGCGAATCGGTCATCCACCGTCTAAAAGAAGCCGGATGTTCCGATATTGAAAATCATATCAAGTTCGAACTGTGTTTCATGCCAAAAACATTCGAGAGCTATTGCAATGTGAGCCGTGGTTCTGTTTTCGGAAGTTTGAGTCACACCATTTTTCAAATGGGGTATTTCCGTCCTCACAACCGGCATGGCAAATACAAAAACCTTTATTTTGCCGGAGGCAGCACTCATCCGGGAAATGGAATTCCTTTGGTTTTGCTATCGGCCAAACTTACAAGCGAACGGATCAACAACATAAATCCCCGGGCATCAAAAACACAATCAAATTTAACGGTATATGGAAAGCACACTTCAGGCAGAAAAAACACTTCTTGTTGATATTTTCAATTCAATCGACTTTGAAAAAATAACCGACCACCCCAATATACTTATCGCAGCACATTTTTGGGACGAAGAAAGATACGAAGCAGCCAAAATATGTTACAAATTTATGCGCGCTATCGACGATTTGGTCGACAACTACAAATCGGAGCATACAACTATTTCGCGTAGCGAGCAGGATGTACTCGAAGCCGATGTTTGCAAATGGATCAATACAATTTTACATCCGGAAGAAGATAACACCGCCACTTATGGACTGACAAACACAATACGAAAATTTCATATTCCCGCCTGGCCACTTGAGGATTTTTCCCGGTCGATGATTTACGATATTTATAACGATGGCTTTCCTACGCTGCAGGCTTTTCTTGATTATGCAAAAGGCGCGTCGGTAGCTCCGGCCTCCATTTTTGTACATTTATGCGGATTGAAGCGAGACAACGGGAACTATCTTGAACCCACTTTCGATGTAAGGCGGGTATCGACACCCTGTGCCATTTTCAGCTATTTAGTTCATATCATCCGCGATTTTGTTAAAGATCACACCCACAATCTGAATTATTTCCCGGATGACTTAATGCAAAAACACAATCTCAACCGCGAAAATCTTCTTGCCATGGCCAACGGAGCTACCATCACTACCGGTTTCCGTCAAATGATCGGCGAACTTTACGCCGCTGCCGACGAATATCGTCAGAAAACATTTGAAATCATGCAAGAGGTCAAACCGCAACTTGAATACCGCAGCCAACTAAGTCTGGAAATTATTTTTGCGCTTTATTTGATGGTTTTCGAACGTATTGATATCCTCAACGGCACATTCAGTACCGCAGAATTAAATCCTACTTCTCAGGAAATTAAGGAAAAAGTAAGGGAAGTTATCGAGGCGTTTGAAATAAAAAACAACTAAAGCCACTCCGCTCCTTTTGCATTCAACAATAAACAATCATCACATTTGGGTTGTTTTTAAAAGCCCACTCTACATTGGCTAGCTCATTTTTAAATGCGCAAATATCCAATGTAGAGTTGCAGTTTTTATAACCAAAACAGATAAAGATGATTATTAAATCAAAAATGAGGGGTTTTATCAGCCTGACAGCTCATCCGGTAGGATGTGAACAAAATGTATTGAAACAAATCGGATACGTAAAGTCAAAAGGAAAAATTGATGGACCGAAAAGAGTCCTTGTTATAGGCGCTTCCACTGGCTTCGGACTGGCTTCGCGCATCAGCAGTGCATTTGGTTCGGAGGCAGCTACCATAGGTGTTTTTTTCGAAAAAGAGCCACAACCTGAAAAAACAGCTTCGCCGGGATGGTACAATACAGCCGCGTTCAGCAAAATAGCGCATGCCGAAGGTTTGTATGCCAAAAACATCAATGGAGATGCGTTTTCGAACGAAATAAAACAAAAAACAATTGAGCTCATCAAAGCCGATCTGGGTCAAATAGATATGGTTATCTACAGCCTTGCCTCACCCGTTCGAACTCATCCAATAACTGGCATCACGCATCGTTCGGTACTGAAACCTATCGGGCAAAGCTACAGTAATAAAACCGTTGACTTCCACAGTGGCAAAGTGACCGAAGTAAGCATCGAGCCTGCCAGCGAAGATGAAATTGCAAACACAATTGCAGTAATGGGCGGCGAAGACTGGGAAATGTGGATGGATGCGCTACAGGCTGCAGGAGTGTTGGCAGACAAAGCACTTACCCTCGCCTACTCTTACATTGGTCCTTCGGTGACTGAACCTATATACCGTAAAGGAACCATTGGACGCGCCAAAGATCATCTCGAAGCCACTGCTAAAACAATCAACGAGAAACTGGAAGTCACCGGCGGCAAAGCCTATGTGTCGGTAAACAAAGCATTGGTTACACAAGCCAGTTCGGCCATTCCAATCATTCCGCTTTATATTTCCTTGCTGTTTAAAGTAATGAAAAACAAAAAAATCCATGAAGGTTGCATAGAGCAGATACAGCGTTTGTATGCCGACAAATTATTCAGTGGAGGAGATGTGCCCACCGACGAAGCAGGTCGCATCCGCATCGACGACTGGGAAATGCGGGAAGATGTTCAAACAGAAGTAGCCAGACTTTGGGACGAAGCCACAACAGAAACCATCCACTCCATTGGTGATTTAAACGGATATACAAAAGATTTTAAAAATTTGTTTGGATTTGGGTTTAAAACAATCGATTACCATCGCGACGAAAACGAAATGGTAGAAATGGAAGGACTTGTATAAATCAATCCATTAAGAAAGAAAAACGGACTTACCACAAATGCGGTAAGTCCGTTTTTTCTTTCTTTAAGCCCCTTTAGGGGTTTGGGGTTCTTAGTCTTCTAACAGAATATCCAGAATAGTACAAGCTGCTTTAGCGACAGGACTACCCGGTCCAAAGATAGCTGCAACACCGGCTTTGTAAAGATAATCATAATCCTGCGCCGGAATAACTCCACCTGCAATAACGATAATATCTTCGCGGCCAAGTTTTTTCAACTCTTCCATAACCTGTGGAATCAAAGTTTTGTGACCAGCTGCCAATGACGAAACGCCCAACACGTGTACGTCGTTTTCTACAGCCTGTTTGGCTGCTTCGGCTGGAGTTTGGAACAATGGTCCCATATCTACGTCGAATCCACAGTCGGCATAACCGGTGGCTACAACTTTTGCACCGCGATCGTGTCCGTCCTGACCCATTTTAGCGATCATGATACGTGGGCGACGACCTTCTTTCTGAGCAAATTTTTCGGTCAACTCACAAGCTTTTTGGAAGTTGGCATCATTTTTAGTTTCTGATGAATACACGCCTGAAATTGTTCTGATAGTTGCTTTATAACGTCCGCATACAGCTTCGCATGCGTCAGAGATTTCACCTAAAGAAGCACGCAAACGAGCAGCTTCAACGGCTAATTCCAATAAGTTACCGTTTCCGGTACGGGCACATTCGGTAATGGCAGCCAAAGCAGCTTGTACAGCAGCTTCGTCGCGATTTGCACGCAATTGTTTCAAACGTTCGATCTGTTGAATACGAACCGCTGTATTGTCCACTTCCAAAATATCGATTGGATCTTCTTTTTCTAATCGGAATTGATTTACACCCACAATAACCTGACTTCCTGAATCGATACGAGCTTGTGTACGTGCAGAAGCTTCTTCGATACGCATTTTTGGAACACCGGTCTCGATAGCCGCAGCCATACCACCCAGTTTTTCAACTTCTTCGATCAACGCCCAGGCTTTTTCAGCCAATTCGTTAGTTAAAGACTCAACATAAAATGAACCTGCCCATGGATCAACCTCACGGCAAATGTCAGTTTCCTGTTGGATATAAATTTGTGTGTTACGGGCAATACGAGCCGAGAAATCGGTTGGCAACGCGATAGCTTCGTCCAATGCATTGGTGTGAAGCGATTGAGTGTGACCCAAAGCAGCCGCCATAGCTTCGATACAAGTACGCCCAACGTTGTTGAAAGGATCTTGCTCAGTCAAAGACCAACCTGAAGTTTGCGAGTGTGTACGCAATGCCAGCGATTTTGGGTTTTTAGGGTTGAATTGTTTTACGATTTTTGCCCACAACATACGTGCAGCACGCATTTTGGCAATTTCCATAAAGTGATTCATACCGATAGCCCAAAAGAATGACAAGCGTGGAGCGAACGAGTCGATATCCATACCTGCATTTACTCCGGCACGAAGATATTCAAGTCCATCAGCCAAAGTGTAAGCTAACTCGATATCAGCTGTTGCACCGGCTTCCTGCATGTGGTAACCCGAGATAGAGATAGAGTTGAACTTAGGCATTTTTTGAGAAGTAAACTCAAAAATATCAGCAATAATCTTCATCGAGAATTTTGGTGGGTAAATATAAGTATTACGCACCATAAATTCTTTCAAAATATCGTTTTGGATCGTTCCGGCCATTTCTTCCAGTTTAGCACCTTGTTCCAACCCTGCATTGATATAAAATGCAAGAATAGGAAGTACAGCACCGTTCATAGTCATGGAAACCGACATTTTATTCAATGGAATACCATCGAACAA
>CAYMHE010000076.1:0-8354 GCA_964390175.1 uncultured Paludibacter sp. | reverse complement strand
GCATAATTCAAATGCTCCATGCCGGCAATATCTTCTTTTGTATAAAATGGTTTCACCGGAATAAGCTCAGGAGTCAACCAGTTACTTTCAACTTTAGGAGCTGTGCCTAAATTCGAAATTTCTTTGATATTAATATCTTTAAAATTTGGTTTCATAATAATTGTTTTTTTTGAACGCTAAGTCGCAACGACGCTAAGTCACAAAGTTTAATATATTTTTATCGTTTATATTTTATGTAATAAATAATTTCTTTCCGTCTTAGCGGCTTCGTGTCTTTGCGTTCAGAATAATTTTTAATCCCTATTTTTATGAACGCTAAGACGCAATGACGCTAAGTCACAAAGTTTAAATATAGTAGTTATTGACTTTTCGTTTAATTCCTTCTTTTAAAAGTGCTACATTGAAGTTCAGCAAGTAACCGAGACGTTTATCTGCCAATTTCATATAAGAAACTAGTTGTGCTTCATCAACGGTATATATGTCAATTGCCGATTTAATTTCAAGAATAATAGCATCTTCTACAAGAATATCAATTCTAAAGTTTTTATTCAACTTTTTCCCCTTGTAAACAAGCGGTAAATAAACCTGATTCTCAACCTTAAGTCCTTTGTTCCTTATTTCTTCACAAAGGCATTCTTCATAAATTGATTCTAATAAACCCGGACCAAGTTCCTTGTGTACTTCAAAAGCACAATCCAAAATAATTTTTCCGATTCTTTCGTACTCGTCTTTTGTTAGCATAATCTTCAAGTTTACTTTTCGTCTTAGCGGCTTCGTGTCTTTGCGTTCAGAATAATATATTTAAATTGAAAGCAATTGGTTGAATTGTTTAAGCGTTTCCAGCACATTGGTTTTTACATTAATAAAATGTTCAATTCCAATTGCTTTTAAATCATCAGTACAAGCAGGAGCACCGGCAACCACGAAGATTTGTTTTCCGTCGATAGCTTTGTAAGCAGCAGGAGCTAATTCAGCATATTCGTCGTCGCTTGAGCAAAGAACAATAATGTCGGCACCGGCAGCCTGGGCAGCAGCGACACCTTCTTCCACTGTTTTGAAACCAAGATTATCAACTACTTCGTAACCTGCACAAGCAAAGAAGTTACAAGAGAACTGAGCACGGGCGAGGCGCATAGCAAGACTACCAATTGTCAGCATAAATGCTTTCGGACGTTTGGCAGCAGCTTCAGTAGCAAAACGAAGTGCTTCAAATTCTTCAGCAGCGCGTACAGCAACAAGTTTTTCAACCCCTGTGTGATCGCAACCACATCCGGCTTCGTTTTTAAACTCAACTTTTGCAGCTGCCACTTCGCTGAAGTTAGGGAACTGATTTGTTCCAAGCAATACTTCGCGGCGACTTGATACTGATTTCAGACGACTGGTTGCAGTAGCTTTTACTGCTTTCTGAACTATTCCGGCTTTTATAGCAGTAAAGAAACCGCCATTATCTTCCACTTCGAGGAAGATTTTCCATGCCTGAGCAGCTATTTCGTTTGTCAATGTTTCGATATAATATGATCCGGCAGCAGGGTCGGCCACTTTATCGAAATGACATTCTTCTTTTAATAATAATTGTTGATTACGAGCAATACGTTCCGAAAATTCATCTGCTTTTTTATACGTTGAATCGTAAGGCAATACAGTAAGTGAGTTTACACCACCCAAAGTAGCACTCATAGCTTCGGTTTGGGTACGAAGCATATTTACGTTGGCATCAAAAGTCGTTTTGTTGAATTCGGTAGTTTGTGCGTGAATGCGCATTTTAGCAGCACATTTACAAATACCATCTACAGTATGCTGACAACCAACTTTTAGGCATTTCATTTGATAAGCATCAACGATATTAGCCCAAAGCAACTTAGCAGCACGGAATTTTGCAATTTCCATAAAGTAATTACCTCCAACACCGAAATTAAATTTGATGTTTTTAGCAACGATGGAAGGTTCGCAACCAGCTTCGATAAGTGCTGAAAGATATTCGTTACCCCAAGCCAATGCATAACCGAGTTCCTGAGCAAGGAAAGCTCCTGCATTGCTCAAAGTAGTAGCATTCACACCAATAACACGGTAGAAAGGCAATCCGAGTGCAGCTTCAAAAGTAGCTTTAGCCAAACTTACCAATTCTTCTTTTTCAAAATCTTTACCACGAAGCAGCATAGCGTTCATGCCATCCCAGTTGATAGAACCATGTAACTGAGTAAGATTGTATTCTTTCGATTTGAAATAATCGGTCAGAATTGTAGCCAAATCAGCCGAACGTTTTGTGCAGATCGTGAAGTTAAGTTCTACACAATCAGCCTGAATGTTTTGAAGTAGCGTAGCAATGTACTCAAGACTTAAGTCTTTTTTACTCAACTTGAAACCAAGAGAAGTTGCACCTTTGCAAAGCACATCAAGCGCTTTTGCATTCGCTTCCTTCGCATCAGTCACTACAATGTCCTGACGGATAAACCACACATTGTCAGCTTTTGTACCACGCACATAAGGAAATTTTCCGGGAACAACCTCTGTGGATTTAAAGTTCTCAATGTCTTCGGCCCGATAAAAAGGCATTACATTGAAACCTTCATTTGTTTTCCAAACGAGCCTTTTGTTGAAATCAGCTCCTTTCAGGTCGGCGGTGATTTTGTCCATCCATTGCTGAGTGCTAACAGTTGGGAAATCAGCCAATAAATTTAATTTTTTTTCTGCCATAATATATTTTAGTTTTCGAAATTTCTAAGCGGGTACAAAATTACTATTTTATGTTCATTAAACGTCTGTTTTTGATCAAAAAAGCAAATAATTATAGAAATTTTTCTTTAATTCATCGCCATGAGTTCGAATTCATCATTGATGAAGTTTCTGTTTTGATAATTCAGGGTGATATTGGAGCAACAGGAGCAGTTGCGTCAAAACAAAATATATCTGTACACGAATATAATGTACAGTATATTAATTATATAAAAAACAAATAATTGAATAAAGTTACAATATACTTGCCCTAAAAAAAGGGAAGCTATTCAGGAGGAAAAGGAGGAATTTGTATCACAAATGGAAAGGACAACAGCACAAGAAAAGTATTAATTTTCTATTGTTTTAAGAAGAAAAGTGTTATTTGCATTCACAATTTTCACTATTCCTTACAAATTGTTCGGCTTCAGTCAACACGTTTAGTTTTCCTACATCGATCATCTTTAATGCATGGGGGACATATGCTTTTATCTGCTGCTGAGCTGCATTTCGAAGATAAAAATCAACTATCGAAAAATGATCCGGGAAGTGTTCCATCAATTTAAACACATCGGGCGAAAGCACCTGAATGCCTGAAAAAGCAAGTTTGTTGTATAATTCTGTATGAGTAAGATGATCAGGTCGTACTTCGCCGGTTTTCTCATTGATCCAGCCCTTCAATCGGGCTTCTTCATCGAAAAGAAAATAGCGAAAAGTATCACGCTCACTCACCACCAAAGTGGCAAGTGGCGAAGTTTCCAAATGCTGTTGATAAAGCGACTGTAAATCAATATTTGAAAGGATATCGACATTGTGAACCAAAAAGGGTTTTCCATCGTCGAAAAACCATTTTGCCTTTTTTACTCCTCCCCCAGTATCTAGTAATTTGTCGCGTTCGTCCGAAATTTCAATTCGTAAATCAAAGTTATTTTTCGATTTTAAAAACTCAATGATCTGATCGGGGAAATGATGGACATTGATAATGATTTGATTGAATCCGGCAGCCTTAAGTTTTAGAATAACATGCTCCAGCAAAGGTTTTCCATCAATGGGCACAAGTGCCTTGGGCATTGTATCGGTCAGCGGTTTGAGACGGGTGCCAAGGCCAGCGGCAAAAATTAATGCTTTCATTAGTGACAATCAATATTTACTTGCAAAAATTTGTTCTTTATTTTGCTCACGATGAATCAGTTGAACCTCCACACCAAAAACAGCATTGATATGTTCGGCCATTTTTTGAGCCGAATATACCGAACGATGCTGACCTCCAGTACATCCAAAACTAACCATCAGATGTGTAAACCCTCGATCCTTGTACCGTTTCACCGAAGCATCCACCAAACTATAGGCATTCTCGAGGAAAGTTATGATTTCACCATCTTCTTCAAGGAACTGAATCACCGACTCGTCAAGACCGGTTGAATGAGCATAGCGCTCATATTTACCCGGATTATTCACTGCACGACAATCGAAAACAAAACCGCCTCCGTTGCCTGAATCATCATGCGGAATCCCCTTTTTGAAAGAAAAACTATAGATTTTCACTACCAATGGTTTACGTACAGAAACTTCACGAAACTGTTTCAGCTCAGTCATTTGTTTCAGAATACCAAGCAGATAAGGGTAGCCTTCTATTTCGCCTCTCAGAATGATACGAAGATTTTCGAGCGCAAACGGAATACTTTGCAGGAAATGAGGTTTTTTTTCAAAATAACCCCTGAAACCATAAGCACCAAGTACCTGCAAAGTGCGGAAAAGCACATAATGCTTTAATTGATTTCGAAAATCAGCTTCGTCCACAGGCATTAATTCCTGTAACGCTGTCAGATATTCCTGCAACAATTCTTCACGAAGTTCATCGCTGTATTTGGCTTTGGCCTGCCACAAAAACGAAGCTACATCGTAATACAAAGGACCTTTACGACCTCCCTGGAAATCAATAAAATACGGTTTTTCATCCTTTATCATCACATTACGACTCTGAAAATCGCGATACATAAAGGTACTTGTCTTTGAACGAAGTAAAATTTTCGATAGTTTTGAAAAATCGTCTTCAAGCCTGTCCTCCTGAAACTCAAGCCCTGTTGATTTCAAAAAACAATATTTGAAATAATTCAAATCCCAAAGAATGGAACGTTCGTTGAATTCGGGTTGAGGGTAGCATACCGAGAAATCGAAATCGTCAGCGCCTTTCACTTGCACCATTGGCAATATTCGCATTGTTTTACGGAGCATTTCCTTCTCTGGTTCGCAAAAAACACCCGTTTTCCTACCTTCAGCAATATAATCGAAAAGTAAGGTGTCACCTAGATCTTCCTGAATATAGAATAATCCATCGGGTGTCTGATTCAGAAATTGTGGAACAGGCAAACCTTTTGAATAGAAATGCTTTGCCATCTGAATGAAGGCTCTGTTTTCGTCAATCGAAGTGCCGGCCACACCAATAATTGATGTTTTTTTACTCTCGAGCCGAAAGTAGCGACGATTGGATCCGGAAGCCGAAAGTTCGTCTTTCGACAATAGTTTTTCGCCTGTATACTGTTGGAATAATATTTCTAATTCGTTCATTTTAAGAGTATTTAATTTCAAATTGGTTGAATCGACAATTAATTGGCCGTTATCACAAAAGTACAAAAAAAAGATTGAAATACCGTCCTCGTCGGCCAAATGCATAGCTATCCTCAGTTTTCGGATTTCTGTCATCCAAAAGCAAAAATGCAGGTAGTTTCTACGACTATGCTATTTTATTTTATTCAATTACATTTTGAATATTTCGGCAGCAGCCATTTCAGCAGCTTTACCGTTACCATATAAGTTGATCGAAAAATCTGATTTTTTAGTTCTGAATAAATCAAAAGCATCTCTTAGTTTATCAATATCGCTTCCCACAAGTAAATTGAAACCATTTTCCACAAGTTCAACCCATTCTGTTTGCTCACGCAATGTAATACAATGTTTCGCAAAAAAGAAAGCTTCCTTCTGCACTCCACCACTGTCGGTGATTACCATTTCGCAGGATTTCAGCAACATAATCATGTCAAAATAGCCAACAGGATCGATAATTGTGAAATCGGGCAACTGATAGTTCTGAGCCAGTATATTTCGCGTGCGGGGATGCATGGGCACCACTACAGGTATTTCTTTGTGGATGGCGTTCAAGCCTTCGATTATATTTTTTAAATTTTCAGGATTGTCGGTATTTTCCTGACGATGAATGGTGGCTAACACAAACTTATTCAATCCGGCCTTGCGGATAATGTCCGATTTCAGTTGTGCTTTATCGGCATAATACATGGCAGCATCCTGCATCACATCACCATTTTTGATAATTTGAATCGGCATATTATCAAACCCTTCGCGCATAAGGTTGTTCACCGCTGTATCGGTGGGGCAAAAAAGAGCATTCGAAATCCGGTCGGTCAGTATTCTGTTTATTTCCTCCGGCATTTCCATATTGAACGAGCGCAAACCAGCTTCGACATGAATGACCGGAATGTGTAGTTTTGCTGCCGCCAACGCGCCGGCAAGTGTTGAATTGGTATCGCCATACACTAAAACGCCATCTGGCTTCTCGGACATCAAAATCTTTTCTATCCCTTCGAGCATCCTACCGGTCATAGCGCCATGCGAAACGCCATGAATATCGAGTTGGTAAGCCGGTTTCGGAATCTCCATTTCATCGAAAAAAATTTCGGACATATTTGCATCGAAATGCTGGCCGGTATGAATAATTTTTTCTTCGATTCCCAACAATTTAAACTGACGACTCAATGTGGCAGCCTTAATAAACTGAGGACGTGCACCAACTACTGTAATAATTTTTTTCATAAAGTGTTTAATAATTTTGCCAATTCTCCCGTTAATGAACGACGTGAAAAGCGCTCGACCGATTCGGTTTTCACATTTAACGATCCGGATTTAAATCGCTTGTAATATTCTAAAACAGCTTGTTTTGTGTTGATTTCATCTAAAAAATCAATAATTTTTCCGGCACCGGTTTCGGAGAGAACAGCTGCTACATCTCCATCGGTAGGCCCAATGGCCAATATCGGACGTTGCGCGGCCAGATACTCATAAAATTTCCCGGTCAGAATTCCCTTCGCATTTCCCGAATTATTGATCAGTAAAAGCAGAACCTGCGATGTTTGCTGTTTTTCAATCGCTTCGGTATGCGAAAGATAGTCGATTTTGAGCAGATTTTCGGACAAACCAAAAAAACTTATATCTTCCAATACCGAAAAATCAACTTTGCCCACTAACTGAATTTGCATATCAGTTTTGAACTCAGGATATTCTGAACAAATTTCGCTCAACGCTTCCCAAACTGCTTTCGGATTCCGGGCAGCATTCAGGGTGCCAATGTGCGATATCGTGAATTTTTGATCTAATTTTACTGTCGTTGCTTTCACATCATCAGCATCATATCCGTTAGAAATAACCTGAATATGCTTTGGTTGCATCAATTCGTATTCTTCCTTCATTCCCCCCGACACCACCACTACGCTGTCGGCATTACGGATAACTTTTTTTTCAAAGTGGTGATGAATTTTATCAGCCATCGGCGTAAGATTCAAATCTTTGTAAAAATCGATATTCGTCCAGGGATCGCGAAAATCGGCTACCCACGGAATTGTCGGGAAAGCTGATTTTAACCCGAGGCCTATCAGATGCATAGAATGAGGCGGACCGGTGGTGATAATGGCATCAACAGGGTTTTTCTTCAGATATGCAATCAGATATTTCACCGAAGGCTTTATCCAAAACCGGCGTGGATCTGGAATCAGGAAATTTCCTCTGATCCATATCGAAAGCTTATCTTTCCATCCCTGTTTTTTGTTTTCGGAAATAAACCCGGCATTTATCGCTTCATTTTTTTTCCCGGTAAGGCTTCTGTACACATTATATGGTTCCCAAATCGGCGTTTTAATCACTTCAATGCTTTGAGGAATATCACGTTCGAAAGAAGTATCGACGGATGGATATTCAGGATTTTCGGGGGTGTAAATCACAGGTTCCCAGCCAAAATCACGTAAATATTTTGTGAATTTCACCCAGCGTTGCACACCGGCACCACCGCTCGGAATCCAGTAATATGTTATAATCAATACCTTTTTCATTTTCATCAACGCAACTTTAACACATCCACAAACAGACTTACTGTTATTTACTGAAAAGAATAAATTTCTTTGCTACAAAATTCCAACCCATAACAATACCTGTTGTCAGTATTTTAGAAAACAAATAATGCAACAACAGCACTGAGGTGAAAAGCCACATAAATGCCGAAGTAAGCAACAATCCAACCAAACCAATTGTAACAAAAATCGTTATTTCCAAGGTTTTTTTCTCAACGCGACGTTCATCAAATATCCAAAAAACACTTAACAGGTAGGTTATAATTAATCCGGCCAGAAAACCAAGAGAGGCTGCTAACAAATAATGAACAGCAAAATACTCGGTCAATAAAAAAAGAATACAAAAATCGACTACAAAAGCAATTCCACCCGAAAAACAATACCTGAACAACTGTACATATGCATTCTTTGTTGGTACTTTGAACAGTTTATAAAAACTATTTCTCATTCGGCAAGAATTTTTCGATGGCCTTTTTACGATCAAATTTCAACAAATAAGTATCCGGG
>CAYMHE010000075.1:0-14282 GCA_964390175.1 uncultured Paludibacter sp. | reverse complement strand
GCAAGAGAGCTTGGACTCTCTTGCAATTGTTTTTAAAATTTGATAACTGTTTTACCATTATCTGAGTGACCTACTAACCAATTCCATGCATCTCCAATTGCTTCACCAACAGCTTCTACTGCATCACTGATTGCTTTGCCTATATCAGTAAACAAATTACCACCATCAGTTTCTCTCATTTCTTCCGCATTCATTTCCTGAACGCCAAAATCATTTAAATTTAAGTTTTTCATTTTTGTTCTTTTTTATTAAAATGTAAATCTATTTTTGCCACAACTTAAAGCCTGTGGCTGACTCTTTGTACTTGCGCAAATACGGAGACAAAGATAGCTTTGTTCCGTCCAAAAAATTGGACGGAACAAAAAAAGTAAGATTTCCACCGTTAATATTTATTAAATCTTCATTATTCATAATTCGAATCTCTAGGTTTAAATCAAATTTTACTCCTTTTTCGTAATAAAAAGACTCGATTTTACGCGAATATAAAATCGGCATTTGAAATACCCTTAATTCTTCTATCAAATTACACAAGCACGATCGACTTACTCCAAGTCGCTTTGCCAGTTGCTCTGGTGTTCCTGTTTTCCTTTGCGAAATTAAAAAGTGGAGAACTTGTAAACGTTCAATGGTTTGGCTTAAATTCATAATTTATGTTTATTTTAGGTATAATTTATATATTTGAATTTCATTAAAGTCGTTCCTTTTTTTAAAAATCCTGTTTAGCCTGTTGCTTCCGTTTTTTTGTATACAAACTTATAATAACCTTAGTGGGATAGTGAAACCAGGATCAAAACCCATTGTTTCAGAAACACCAAAACTTACTTCAATCGAGTTGATGACCGTAGGGGCAATAAAGTCGATCGGTTGTTTTGTAGTACTAATTCTCTCTCTCAGAAAAGAGTATTTCTCGAATATAAATTTAGATGCTTAAAAATCAATCACCAAAATATTAACTCAAAAAAAGCAGGACAAAGCATTTTTAAACAGCACTGATTATGTGTAGTTTAAAGTATGACAAAAGAAAATAATTAGGACAAATTATTTTTAACTATCGAAATAGTGCGAAAAAGGGACTGAATTGAGCAAGCCTGAATATGATTTTTCAAAAAAAAATAAATGCTTGAATATACGAGAGTAGAAAAACCTTTTCCCTTTAGATTGACTCCTTTAGCGGCCCGGGGTAACAAAAAAAGCTAAATCTCTTGAGGGAAATCTTTCATGCTTTAGCTGGGAACTTTCTTGCTTTAGAAAAATGTATTTTTAGTAACAAGGAAAAGGAAAATAACAATTAAATTGAATTTAATGGTTGTTATGCTTCATTTCACGATCATTAAATTGATTTTCATAATCATTAAATTGATTTTAATTGTTGTGATACATTGCATACCAATCGTGAAATTGAATTTAATAATCATGATACACATTTTCATAATCATGAAAATCATTTTAATGATTGTGATTTTTCATTTAATCATTATGAAATTGATTTTAAGCATCCTAAATTGAATTTAATGAATATTATTCTTCGTTTCACGATCATTAAATTGTATTTCATAATCATTAAATTGTATTTAATCATTATGAAACTTCGTATCACAATTATTAAAACTATGATCCTTTTCATTAAAATGTCTGTCATGGCTGCCAAAAGACAAATCAGATGAATGAAGCGGCATTTAATTGTCGTGAAACTCACTTTCCTTATCATGAAATTTGCTTTGTAGTACAGGGTCTACAATTTAAAAGAGCGTTGATTGCGAATAGTGATGGAAAAATAAAGGCTTAAAAACGCGAAATCAGATTACATTGTACTTTTTAAAACAAAAGACTGGCATACAGGCCGAAAATCGCCTTCTTGTATCAAACAAAAAAGCCAAACCTGCTAAGGTTCAGCTTTTATAAATTCAGCATCAACACATGAGTTCGGTCAAATGTTCCTCTCTATGATTCGATATATTCGAGCCAGAAGTTTTCGCCATCGAAAACGCCGTACGAAAATATGGATACGAAATCGCCAAGAATAACTACGCGTTTGTTGTTTTTGATTTGGAGATCGAGCGCTATGTGTCGGTGTCCGAAAACAAGAAAATCTATATCGTTGTGCGTTTCCACATATTGTTTTGCAAAAACTACAAGATTTTCATTTTCCTCGCCCAGGAACTTGTTCTCGATGTGCCGGATTTTTTCTCTGTTTTTCTTCGACCACGCAAAACCAAACTCCTGCCCTAACCGTGGAGGCAATAGTCCGAATAATTTCTGAGCCAGCGGACTGTGAAAAACACTACGGATGATTTTAAATCCTTTGTCTTCGGCATACAATCCATCTCCATGCGCCAGGTAAAAATGTTTCGCACCTATCTTTACTGTTTGTGCCGTGCGATGAACAATGAGTCCTACTTCACGTTCGAGGTAACCAAAAGTCCATATATCGTGATTGCCTGTAAAAAAATGAATATCAATACCGGCATCAATCAACTCGGCCAGTTTGCCAAGGAAACGTACATGCCCTTTTGGTACGACGGTTTTGTATTCGAACCAAAAATCGAACATATCGCCCAAAAGATAGATGGCTGTAGCATCTGCTTTCACCTTTTCGAGCCAGTCGACAAGTTTTTTTTCATGTTTTTTCGGATCCTCTACAAGGCGGGAACCAAGATGCGCATCGGAAATAAAATAGACCATGGGGTTCGTAGTTTCGAGTTCTGAGTTTCGGGTTTCGGAGTAATTGATAATTGATAATTGACAATTGATAATTGACAATTGATAATTCAACAGTTTAACGTTTCAACAGTTTAACAGTTCAACAGTTCAACAACGTCCTTTGACATTAGACCTTTGACTTTAGACTTCTATAGAAATCCCAATTCGAGTTGAGCTTCTTCAGTCATCATACTTTTGTCCCAAGCGGGCTCGTACACTATGTTTACGTGTACATCCTTCACTCCTTCTACGCTGCCTGTTTTCATGCGCACATCTTCTACAATAAAATCAACAGCCGGGCAATTAGGTGCTGTCAGCGTCATATCGATCACTAAAAATCCTTCAGCATCGATATCGATGTTATAAATCAGACCTAAATCGTAGATATTTACAGGTATTTCGGGGTCGTATACGGTTTTAAGCATACGGACAATTTTCTCTTCGGTTTCTAAAAATTCATTCATATCTAAAATAGTGCTTATCGTTCAGTTTTGTATTGTCGACCCACAAACATTGTTGTCGGGGTCTTATTGCTTTTTAACAAGCAAAAGCGGAAATAGTTTAAAACAGGGCTTATATTTTCAGCCGTTTTCAATGCTTACTGCTTTGTGCTTTTCTCCACCAGCTCGTCGAATTCGGGAAGGGAAGCGCTTAACTTACCATTGATTACCACTACCGTATCTACCCTTGCTTTGATACAAAGTTTATTGTCGGACTTGCGGTGAATGACCTGATGAAACACGTATTTTACGCCTTCTTTTTTTACAAGGAGCTTCGAAATAAAGACATCGCCCGGACGTAGCGAAAATTTAAAAGCCATCTCGATACGCGCTACCACGGCATCAATTCCCTGCAAGTGCAACTGTTCGAAACTTACATTGTTTTCGAGTAAAAACTCATGACGTGTGTGTTCGAGGTAGTTTTGATACACCGAATTGTTTACAATTCCCTGTATGTCGCACTCATAATCGCGCACTTTCATTTCAAGTTCGTAAATATACATAATTCAATATCGTTATTGTTAAAAGCTTAATGATCCTTCCGGATTTCTACTTCATTACTTTTTTCTGATAATCGTTAAACCATCGCGCAAGGGAAGCATTATTTTTTCAACTCTCGTATCTGCGGCTACAAAATCATTGAATTTCATTATTTCAATGGTTTGATGATCGTTGGGAACTACTTTTTGTACTACTTTGCCATCCCACAGAGTATTGTCGGCCAGAATAAAACCTCCGGTGCTGAGTTTAGGCAACACAGCTTCGTAATAAGCAAGGTATTCTCTTTTATTCGCATCTATAAACACAAGGTCGAAAGTTTCGTCGAGCTGCCCGATCACAGTAAGTGCATCGCCTATGTGTAAACGTATTTTTTTTCCATGTTCGGAACCTGCAAAGTTTTCGAGGATAAAATCTTCGAGTTCGTCGTCGCATTCAATTGTATGCAGCACTCCGTTATCGGGCAATGCTTCGGCCATACAAAGCGCCGAGTAGCCTGTAAAAGTTCCCAGTTCAAGAACCCGTTCGGGCTGTATCATTTGGCAAAACATAGCCAACACCCTTCCCTGCAAATGTCCGGATAACATGCGGGGATTAATAATTTTCAAATGCGTTTTGCGGTTTATCTTACTCAAATACGCAGGTTCGGCGTCGGAATGCCGGGTTATGTATTCATCTATATTCATTTTCGATTGGCTTTTCGTTCCAACAAGAACTTGGCTCAGGTATATTTTAATACCGAGAACATTTCGGGATTAAAAATTTCGTTTGCAATTCGTTTCAGCTGAGGAGCAGTAAGCTCTTCGATATGTTGCTTCACGACTTCGAGGGTATCAATTTTTCCGTAACGCATAAAGCTCTTTCCAAGGCTCAACGCAAGGTTTTCTTTGTTTTCGGAAGCAATAGCCATTTGACCAATCAGCTGTAACTTGTATTTTTTAAGTGCATTTTCGGGAATTTCCTGTTCTCTTAGTTTCTGAAGTTCGGCATACACCAACTGCTCACAACGATTGGCATTCTCAGGATCGCAACCGAAATACACTGTCCACATACCCGTATCGGTAAAAGGTTGATAACTCGACTCTACATTATACACCAAACCATATCTCTCGCGCAGAGAAAGATTCAGCAAACTATTCATTCCCGGACCACCGAGTATATTGTTGAGCAAATACATACCCATTCGATCGGGGTGATACAGGTCGTAAGCACAATTGCCCAACATATAATGCACCTGATGTGTATTTTTCTCTACAACTTTAGTGGTCGGCGTATAAGTTTCGGGTGCCTGACGTATCGTTTTAGGCTGGTAGGTAGCATTTGTGCTAAAATACTTTTCGGCCCTTTTTATCAGCTGATTGAAATTCTGATCTCCCATCGAAAAGAAAACCATTTCGTCGGGCCGATATTGTTTACTTACAAACCTCACGGCATCGGCAGTCTTGAATTGCTCAAGCAAGGCAGCAGTACCAAGGATATTGTGTCCGATCGGATGATGTTTGAAGATCATATCTTCAAAATCATCATAAATCAACTCCGAAGGGCTATCGTTGTACGATTGTATTTCGTCAACAATAATCACCACTTCCTTATCAATCTCTTTTTGAGGAAAAACCGAATGCAGTACTATGTCGGCAATCAGCTCCATCGCTCTGTCAAAGTATTCGTTCAGTACGGCGGCGTAAACCACAGTTTCTTCTTTCGAAGTAAAAGCGTTGAGCTCGCCTCCCACATTCTCGAGCCGGTTAATAATATGTCCGGACCGACGATGTTCGGTACCTTTAAATAACATGTGTTCGATAAAATGAGCCATTCCCTGCTCATTCTCACTTTCGTCGCGCGAACCTGTATTGATCACCACTCCACAGTAAGTAACTGCATTTTTATCGGGTCGGTGTATCAATCGTATTCCGTTCGAAAGTGTATGTATTTGATAATCCATTCAATTTTATTTATTTCAATTCAACCCCCTTATTTTCTAAAAGGAAAGATTTTTACGCTGCTCCCACCTTTTTTTGGATGCTATGCTTTATCATTCTCTCAAAAAAAACACAGGAGTTATAAATAAAGGTGTTCAGCCTTCATACTCTCCGGTGCTTAAAACATGAACCACAACAGACAAAAAAGTTTAGTCGGTTGTGGTTGTAGTTCAAAACAAATATGTCAGGGTTTGTAGCACCAATTATTTTTGTTTTCTGATAACTTCAAGGGCTTTCAGCACTGTTTTATCATTTTTATAATACAAAGGATAAAAGCCTTCGTCGCCCTGAATATTTCGTGTTATATACGATTTTAACTGCGTAAGCAAAAAGTTGCCCGAAATAGCAATTTGTTTTGCATTCGGAGCAATGCCTTTCGTCGCAGCAAAAGCTGTGAACTGATTTAAGAGCTGTTGCGAGTCGAGATATTTTTCAATATTTTGCCAACCTTTTATAGCATTCAGCGTTTTACGGTTTTTATCGGTATACTGAAAAGCAAACTGATAAATGTAGCCGTAGTTCACCACTTTATTCAAATAAACTGTGTATTCGGAGGTGTCGCGTGCCACAAAATAATCAGGCATAATACCGCCACCGCCATAAACTGTACGCCCTTTCAGCGTTTTGAATTTAAGCGAATCGGCCACAGGTATGCTGTCCTTGCTATCGAATTCGCCATGCAGATAGCGGTTCAGAATGTCCTTTTCGTATTCTTCGGCATTGCCTTTTACATAAGGTTTCTGAATGCTGCGACCCGAAGGCGTAAAATAGCGCGCCACAGTAAGTCGAAGCGCCGATCCATCCGAAAGATCTATTTGTTGCTGAACAAGTCCTTTTCCAAACGAACGGCGTCCCACAATAATGCCACGGTCGTTGTCCTGAATAGCGCCTGCAAAAATTTCGCTTGCCGAAGCCGAGAATTCATCTATCATTACTACCACCGGTAATCCTATGCAACTTCCTTTTCCATCCGATTTGGCCTCATAACGGGGATAAGCTTTTCCTTCGGAATAAACAATCATTTGATTGGCAGGTAAAAACTCATTCACCATATTGATGGCCTGATCCATAAATCCGCCACTGTTTTCGCGCAGGTCAATAATGTATTTTTTAGCTCCTTTGGCCCTAAGGTCGGCTATAGCAGTCAGAAATTCGGAATAAGTAGTAGCTGCAAATTTGCTTACTTTGATAAATCCCACTCCGGGCTCTATCATATAGGCCACATCTACCGAATTAACAGGTATCTGTCCACGTGTTACCGTAAATTTCAATACTTCTTTTGTACCATTTCGTTTTACGCCAAGCTTCACTTTTGATTTTTCGGGGCCGCGAAGCTTTTTCATTACCTTTTCGTTGCTCACTTTTTTACCAACAAAAACAGTATCGTTTACCTGCACAATTCTATCGCCGGCAAGCAAGCCCACTTTTTCGGACGGACCGCCACTGATCACCGAAACTATCATTATAGTATCATTCTGGATATTGAACTGAACGCCGATACCACTGAAGCTACCTTCCAGTTCACTGTTCACTCCTTCAAGATCAGAAGCGGGAATATATACCGAATGTGGATCGAGTTTGGAAATCAGATCTGTCATCATTTCTTCCGACAATTGATCCACATCTACCGAGTCGACATACTGATTGTTGATAAGCGACAGCACTTCGCCCAATTTATCGTTGGAGCCATTAAAAAAACGACCAAAGGCATTGCTCGAGCGTAAAATTGCCCTTTCGGCCAGCATATTGCCAAGTATCAAGCCCACAACTACCGAAAGCAAAACGATAAGTACAAGTAATAAATTTCTTTTATTCATGAATAAGTGAGTTTTTTTTTAATAATTATCAGGCATTTGCAATATCAGATTGCCATGCTCAGCGAAAAAAAATGACAAACAAGACTAAACATCTTCGAGATAAACCACTTCAATCCCTGCACGCTGGAGCAGCTCTACGCCATCCATTATGCGGTATTGCTCCCCATAAATAACACGTTTAATTCCGGCTTGTATAATGAGTTTGGAACATTCGATACAAGGCGAAGCTGTTACATAAAGTGTGGCGCCATCGCTGCTGTTGTGCGAACGGGCAATCTTACTGATGGCATTTGCCTCGGCATGTAAAACGTAAGCTTTGGATACATTGTTTTCGTCCTCGCATTTATTTTCGAAGCCCGATGGTGTTCCGTTGTATCCATCCGAAATAATCATTTTATTTTTCACAAGCAATGCACCTACCTTCCTCCGTTCGCAATACGAATTTTCGGCCCAGATACGCGCCATACGCATGTATCGTTTATCTAATTTTTGTTGTTTTTCTTCCATATGCTGTTCTGTTATGAAAATAGTATAATATCCATTTAATAAGCCGGTAATATAGCTTTCATATTCTTTATATTCAAATGCTTAATGTCTAATGTCAAAGGTCTAAAGTCTATGGACGTTGTTGAACTGTTGAAACGTTGAATTGTCAATTGCCTCGAAACCCGGAACACAAAACCCGAAACCCGAAACCCGAAACTAAAAACGGCTTTACTTCAAAAGTTCTTCTGCAAATTCGATCAACTGAACACCCGAGAAATTACCCGAAGTCATAAAAAGTAAAGCTGTATTGTCGTAATTCAGGCTTCGTAACTTAGCTTGCAAAGCTGCCGAATCGGTAAAAACTTCAAGATTGTTTCCACCAAAAGCCTTTTTTACCTGTTCGGGTTCAATATCCTTTAATCGCTTGTGTTGAATCACTTCAGGATTGTAGTAAACAAAAGCCATATCGGCCTGTTCCATACAGGCAGCATACTGAGGAAGAAAATCTTCGGTAAGGCTACTAAAGGTATGTAACTCCATGCAAGCAATTAATTGACGATCGAGGAACTGCGATTTAACAGCGTTCACTGTGGCTTTTAGCTTCGATGGCGAATGCGCGAAATCCTTGAATGCCACAGCTTTTTCGGTTTCTACAATTTTCTGAAGACGGTTGGATGCTCCCGGAAAATCCTTTATTACTGAATAAAACTGTTGATCGGTCACTCCTATCTGCCGACAAGCCAATCTTGCAGCTTCCATGTTTTGTAGATTATGTTCTCCGAATATCTTTAACGGCACTTCTGCCTTTTTTGTTTTCAGATAAGTAATTCCGTTCCGCACCTCATGTTTAGGTGTATTGTAAGCAAACGGAACAATGTCACGCCGTAAACCGGCCACAATATGGTTCAGGTTTTCGTCTCCATCGAAATAAATAAGTCGACCCTGAACTTCCATTAAATCGGTAAACTTTTTAAACTGCTCCACGTAAAGTGGAAAAGTAGGAAACACATTGATATGATCCCATGCAATACCTGTAAGTACAGCAATATGAGGTTTGTATAAATGAAACTTAGGTCGGCGATCGATGGGCGAAGTAAGATATTCGTCCCCTTCGAAAACAGCGATTCTGGCTTCGTAAGATAATTTCACCATATTATCAAAACCTTCAATCTGAGCGCCTACCATGTAGTCGGCATCAATTTTGAGTTGTTTCAACACAAAGAGTATCATGGCAGTTGTAGTGGTTTTACCATGACTTCCGCCTACCACTATACGTGTTTTACTGCGTGTTTGTTGATAAAGATATTCGGGAAAAGAGAATATTTTGAGTCCAAGTTCTTTGGCACGCAGCAATTCTGGATTATCAATAGTAGCATGCATTCCAACGATGACAGCAGATAATCCACTATGAATTCTTTCCGGAAACCAACCCATTTCAGCCGGCAATAAACCATTCTTTTTCAATCGGCTATACGAAGGTTCAAAAATCTCATCATCCGATCCGGTGACAAGGAAATCATTCTTTTTACTGATAGCGATCGCTAAATTGTGCATGGCAGCACCTCCAATGGCAATAAAATGTACACGTTGCATGGTTGGCAAAATAAAGGATTTTATGTATTTTTGTACTTAACTTATATTGAATCACAAAAGTAATAAAAAGTTCGATAAGCACATCAGTTAATGAATGCTTTAAACCCCCTGCGTTTCGTTAAATTGGATAAAAGCACTGAGCGCTTAATAAAAATCAGCTAAACTTTATTCCGGAATGTAGTGTTTGTTTCACAGTTTGTGTTTTTTATCTTATCTTTCAATCAAAAAAAATAAATGAAGCTTATAAAAATAGAAGCCGGAACATTTCATGTAGATGGCGGAGCTGCCTTCGGTGTTGTCCCCAAAAAGGTATGGCAAAAACGTTATCCGTGTGATAAAGATAATTATTGCACACTTCATATGCGCTGTTTATTGGTGGATACCGGCGACAGGAGAATACTTATTGATGCCGGCACCGGCGACAAGCAACTCAAATACCTGGCTTACTACGGCTTTAAAGGCGTGATTGATTTCGAAAGCGAATTAGGCAATTCGGGATATCAATGTTCGGACATCACAGATGTGATTTTTACGCATTTGCATTTTGATCATTGCGGTGGAGCTACCCGCTTCGGCGCCGATGGAGAATCGGTTGAGCTTGTGTTTCCGAATGCAACACATTGGGTAAGTCAGACGCAATGGGACAATTTCATGCATCCCAATGTGCGCGAAAGCGATTCCTACTTCGCCGAAAACATGATGCCGATTTCAACGGCAGGAAAACTAAAGTTAGTCACCGAAAATCAGATGGTTTGTCCTGAACTCGAAATAAGAATTTTCAATGGGCATACAGTAGGACAATTGGTAAGTTACATCCATCTGGGAACAAAAACACTTGTTTATGTTGGCGATGTGATTCCGTTGGCAGCCAATGTTCCGCTTTCGTGGATTTCGTCCTACGATGTTTTTCCGCTCACGGCCATGGAAGAAAAAAAGGTTTTACTCGACGAAGCAGCTGATAAAGAGCAAATTCTGTTTTTCGAACACGATGCTTACACCGAATGCAGCACCGTAGTTGCAAATTATAAAAAACACAAGATAGAAAAAACCTTCAATCTGGAGGAAATTGAACTTTAGAAAAATAAAATTGAGCAAAAAAAAAACAGCACAATTGTCAGCTTACTGAACTGATAATTGTGCTGTTTTTTTTATCGGGGCTTAGTTTTATATCCTTTATCGAGCAGAAATTTCACATTTTCGTTAACTGCTTTTGCTGTCATTGTGGCACCCGAATAGGCATCAGGTTTTACAGTCTCAGCTTCCGTAAATGTTTTTTCGTCCCATAAACGAAAAAAACCATTTCTTTCAAGTATTTGGACGTAACCCGGACTTTCGTAATGCGACAACAAGGCTACTTTCTTTATAATAAATTTCTTAGTTGTTATTATCATCACAGGAGTCTGCGCCTGATATCCGATTACGTTTTCACAAAAATGTTCGCTCGATAAAGCATAGCCAAGGGTTTTGCCTTTGCTATCGACCACCGAGAACCAATAATCATTGATTTTCGACACTTTCACTGCTTCGGGAAACACACTTTGAACCAGGTCCTTGTTCGAAACCTGATGTAATACCGAACGACTTCTACCCGGCTGAGCATTTAAAATAAGAGCGAAAAACAAGAGTGGGATGAAAACAAAACTCTTCATTAATTTGAAATGCAGAATATTATACTGCAAAATAAGCTTCGAGTTCCTTAAGTGTATCATCGCTTGTTTTTATATCTTTCACCACTTTTCCTTTCTCCAGAATAACGATACGTTTACACACTTCGGTGACATGGTTCAGGTCGTGACTTGAAATGAGCATTGTAATTTGTTGCTTTTGCTGCAAATCGGTTAAAAAACGCTTCAATCTTATTTGCGACGAAGGGTCAAGCGCCGTAAAAGGTTCGTCAAGAATCAATACTTTTGGGTCGCCAAGCAGGGCCGCAGCAATTCCGATTTTTTTCTGATTTCCTTTCGAAAAATCACGAATCAGTTTTTTAGTTCCAAGTATCTCGGTCGAAAAAAAGTCTTTCATCGTTTCGAGGAAAAAGCTGATATCGCCTTCGGTTTTATTGTATAGTTTCCCTACAAATGCGAAATATTCTTCGGGCGTCAGAAAGTCGATCAGGAATCCTTCGTCGAGAAACGAACCTACTTTGAGCTTCCAGTTATCATTGCGCATCACCTTTTCTCCATCCACCGTCACTCCACCTTTCGAGGCTTCGATCAAATCGAGAATCAACCTGAAAAAAGTTGTTTTTCCGGCACCATTGTTTCCTACCAAACCAAAACTTTCGCCCTGAGCAATTCTCAGTTCCGGAATATTGAGTACTGTTACTCCGTTGTAAACTTTTTGTAAATCTATTACCTGTATCATAACTATAAAGATTTAATTTTTTATCTGATTTTTATGTGCTGAAAAAAACGGGACTAATCCAATTGTCTGAATCCTTCTGCCAGTGCATATTTACGTCTATTAAACTGATGCACACACAAAGTAAGTAACTGCTTACGCAGCAAAATGCCTGCCACACCCGAAACCGCAAGTATCCACAACGCTATTGTTGAAGAAAATAAAGCTGAAAACACAATGACAAGTATCATGGGTAAAAACATCATTGGAATAACGATCAGAAAGTTTTTGAAAGTTGTGCCCTGATAATTCATTGCCGATGATTTGCTTAGGTCAATCCGCTTTGTGTTATAGGTAGAAAGGAACAACAATAAAAATGTATTGACCCCCATATTGAAAAGAAAAGCAGCCAAATGCATATACATTATTTTTGCACCAAACAGAAAATAAGGCGTCGTCAACACAAAACAAATAACATTAAAAGCCAACAGTAAATAATAATTCGCATTCAAATAAGTACGTACTTCTATATTTTTAGTCATCAGGCTGTCAAAATGACCACTATCCCAGCTCACTACCCACTGACCGAACATAAACATCAACAATCCGGTAACAAACATGGCAACGAAAAATAGAAAACCATCGTTGTCTTTGTAAAGATCGTTGGTATAGAAAAGCAGACCATAAAACAGGAAAAATCCCGACATATACAAAATACTTTTGGTGCGTTTATGCCGTAATATAAGTTTAATCTCCACAGCAATTATTTCGCCTATAACGCCAAATCTGTTCAGGAACGAGAGGTTCGATCTGAAATTGTTTTCAGTTTTAATTTTTTCGTTGAATTTTTCGCTGTAAAAATTCTGAGCAAAGAAGAGACGATTCAGCAAATAAGCTCCTGCTACAGCACCCAATGGCAATAACAAACCAAAAGTATGCTCGAGTATATAACCGAAAACAATTCTGGAACTATCGAAAAAAGAAAAAATCTTAAAATATTCAAGCGCCACTAAAGCGGCAAAAATAACAACTATAACTATAAAACTCAGAAAACCTGAGCCTAACCTGCGTTTCAGAAACGATGCCATCAGCGAATTAAACCAAACCAGTATCACGCAAAGCAACACAAAACGTATGGCCACAGCACCACCATGATACCCTGCCACCGATTGTATAGCAAAAGGCACTACAACAAATAAATGGAAATAATTGATAGGGCTAAAAAGAGGTTTTATAAGCAGAAAATTGACCAAAAGACTCCTCTTCACAGGCAGCACCTGATAAGGTGGAAGATGCATCGTATTCAGCTGTTGCATAAAAAACCGAAAGGCAAGTCCCACCAACACAATGTAAATCATTGCTCCGCTGAAAAGTTCAGTCGGGTCAAGCTTATCGTCTAGCGATTCGAGAACAGAATCGAGCGAAAAACCAAGAAAAAGCAAGAAGCCGGCCATGTACAAAGCCAAAAAGCCAAGCATTAAATTGACGGCCAGATTTTTATAAAAACCCTGCGAGCGATATCCTTTTTTCCACTCTTGTTGAATAAGATCCAATACTACCATAATATTCTACGTATAATGCATCGATGAACGACTTATCAATAAAAAAAACTTTGCAAATATATACAATTCTTTATTGTGAAACAAATACATTTTATTGTTATTCAATAAAAACATTTCGTTTATTCGCTTTTTTCATCCTTGAACCATCCCGAATACATTGCATAATTATGTGCAATTTTCCGGTTCATTTCATTTGTTTTCTCCGGCTCCACATTCTTCACAAACTTAGCCGGAACGCCAGCCCATAAAGTATAAGGAGGTATTATAGTGTTACTCAACACCAAAGCTCCGGCAGCTACAATAGCGCCTTCGCCCACATGCGCATAATCAAGCAAAATAGCTCCCATACCAATCAACGCATAATTATCAATTTTAGCTCCGTGAACTGTTACGTTGTGCCCTATAGAAACATAATCGCCAATTTCAACTGTCGATTTTTCGTACAAGGTATGCAATACCGATCCATCCTGAATATTTACATTGTTTCCGATACGGATTGAATTTACATCGCCCCGCAATACCGCATTGAACCAAACACTACAGCCATCTCCCATAATTACATCGCCTATTATTGTTGAGTTCTCTGCCAGAAAACAATCTTCCCCTATTTGTGGTGTAAATCCACGCACTTCCTTTATTAATGCCATTTCAACTTATGTTTTTAATTTCGTTCGTTTCGGTTACAAAGATACAAGTCTTCATTTGAATTTAAACAATAAAAAATTAGCAATACATGCAAAGTCACATAAAAATTTAAAATGATTATCCGTTGTACTACCTAAATTGATTTTTGTTTGTAACTGAGGC
>CAYMHE010000074.1:0-14449 GCA_964390175.1 uncultured Paludibacter sp. | reverse complement strand
AAACAGTACAACTTGCAGACGGGAATTATGTGGATTTAATCACAGGCAAAAGCATTAAAGGCAAAAACCTGAAAGTGAAAAGCCTGGAAGGACTGATTTTGAAACAAAACAACTAATGCGAATCAGGAGTTGAAAATAGTCCGTAGGACTTCAATATCAATAGAATGAACACGCAGCTATGTATTATAGTCTGTAGGACATTAATGTTTTATCTTTGTTTATCCCCTACGGGGAACTGATTGTTGGTGATTTCTATTTTCTATTGATATACATTCCCTACGGGAAATAATTTATTATAAGCAAAATAAATTATCTTCAACTCCTGATTCACACAACTAACAAAAACAAGCAGCTAAAGAGAACATCTTTAGCTGCTTGTTTTATAATTATTGTTGGCAGGCGCTTTACTTCACCCGTTTGGCACTTAAAATCCGCACATTTTCAATGGGTCGGTCAAGCTTTCCTGTTTTCACCTTCGATATATTACTTACAATCTCGATGCCATCGATCACTTCGCCAAAAACAGTATATTCGCCATCTAAATGTGGTGTTCCACCTATCGTTTTATAATCGTTGCGCTGTTGTTCGGTAAATTTAAATGTTTTATTTTTGAGCATCTCAGCTTTTACTTTCGCCAAAACATCCGATTGTATTTCAGCTAACTTTGCCTTATTTCCTTCTTTTTTATACTTATCAATTTCAGCCTTTTGCTGGTTTGCAAATTGCAGAATTAGCTTTTCTTCCGACTTTTTATTCTTCGAAATCTCTATCGAGTCCAACTGACGATCGGTAAAAACATGCCCTTTCACAAGGTAAAACTGCGCCCCTGACGAAGCTCTTTCAGGGTTGGTATCATCGCCCTGACGCGCAGCTGCCAAAGCTCCTTTTTTATGATAATACTTTGGATATACAATTTCGGCCGGCACAGTATATTTCACATCTCCCGATCCGAGCATCGCTCTTTTTCCGGCATTTTTCGAATCCGGATCACCAGCCTGTATCATGAAATCGGCTATCACACGATGAAACAAAACGCCTTCGTAAAAACCCGCTTCAACAAGTTTTACAAAATTGTCGCGATGCTTCGGAGTTTCAGGATATAGCTTCACAACAATAGTTCCTTCGGTTGTTTTAAACTTAATCACAGGCTCGTTATCGTTTCGCTGAGAACACGAACCCGCAATCATTACATTCAACAATAACAATAAAAAAAGGATGGCTTTCTTCATAAAATCTATATTAAAAGTGTACACTGAACAGCCGCAAAAATAATCATTATTTTTTGAACCTCTACACAGCCTTAAGTATTCATCGATGAAGGACTGAGAAAACGAACAGCGATGATAATTTTTTCTTGTTTTTATAAGCAAAAAACCAAGAAACTTAAAGAAAATGGATTAAAACAAAAAAAAATTATACTTTTGCGCTTAAATCATTACAGTTAATTTATGTACGAAGCACTTCAACAATTAGACCCCATAAAGATAAACTTCTCAGCATCGGGGATGCATGCAATTAATATTATTCTGAGTTTCATTATGTTTGGTGTGGCGCTGGGCATTAAACCAGCAGAATTCAAAACCCTGATCAAACAACCAAAGTCTTTAATCCTTGGGCTTATTTCTCAAGTAATTGCTCTTCCATTAGTCACATTTATAGTGATTATCGCTTTAAACAATTACATAACACCAACAGTGGCAATGGGTATGATTTTGGTAGCATCGTGTCCGGGTGGAAACATTTCTAACTTTATGTCATCCCTTTCGAAAGCAAACACCGAACTATCGGTGGGATTAACGGCTACCACCACACTGTTAGCAACAATTACTACTCCTTTCAATTTTGCTTTTTGGGGTGGATTATACGTCAACTTTATTAGCAAACATGCTAAACATATGCTACAACCGCTCGAAATCGACAATGGGCAAATGTTCGAAACCGTGTTTATTTTGCTCGGTATTCCTTTGGTGATAGGTATTTTCTTTTCGCATTATTTCCCTAAAATCACCGAAAAGCTCAAAAAACCAATACAAATACTTTCCATTGTATTCTTTATTGCAATGGTAGTCATGGCTTTTGCTAACAATTTCGATCTGTTCTTAAAATATATTTTCTTCATTTTCATTATCGTATTGGTTCATAATCTTTTGGCATTGGCAACAGGTTTCTCTATCGCCTCCATTTTTAAGTTACCAAATGCCGACCGACGTACGCTGACCATCGAAACAGGCATTCAGAATTCCGGTCTTGGTTTGGTGTTGCTTTTCAATCCCAAGATTTTCCCGCCTGAGTTGGCATTGGGCGGAATGCTTTTTATAACAGCATGGTGGGGCATTTGGCACATTATTTCAGGCCTTAGCCTTTCGCTTTACTGGAACAAAATCGATCCAAAATAACACGCAGTTTCCATGTCGAAAATATACGAATTACCGCTTTCATTCAGGCTCGTAAAAAAATACATTCGCTTCACTTTCAAACGATTCTATAGTGAATTCATAGTGCTCGGTAAAGAAAACATACCCTCCGAAGGTCAGGTGATTTTTGCCCCCAACCACCTGAATGCATTGATGGATGCGTTGGCTGTGCATTCCATCTCGCCCGACAATTATGCAACTGTTTTTCTGGCCCGTTCCGACATATTCAGAAAAAAAGTCTTAGCCCGGATTTTAAGAGCGTGTAAAATTATGCCTGCTTTCAGAATCAGGGATGGCATTGAAAATCTTGGCAAAAACAATGAAGTCTTTGATAAATGCGTAGAAGTGCTCGAAAGCAAAAATGCTATGGGTATTATGCCCGAAGGCAATCAGGAACTCGAACGAAAAATACGCCCCCTTGTGAAAGGTATTTTCAGGGTTGCTTTTTCGGCTCAACAAAAAATCGGAACCTCTGGAAGTGTAAAAATCGTTCCTGTCGGCATCGACATGGGCGATTTATTTAAATTCGGCAAACATATTATTATCAATATCGGCAAACCCATTGTTGTTTCGGAATATATGCCAAAATATGCCGAAAATCAACCCGCAACAACAAACGAAATTCGCAACGACCTGTCGACTGCTCTTGGAAATTTAGTTGTAAATTTAAATACCGACAAGTATTACCTGGCTTTCGAAGTGTCAACACAGCTATGCAACACAGCTATGCTCGAAAGCTTGCAACTCAAAAAAAGTACGATCAACCTGTTTTATGCCAGACAAGAGATTGGACGTGAATTAGTTAGCTTAGAACAGAGCCAACCGGAACTTGCCGAAAAACTAAATACTTTATGTATTGATTTTGAAGATCTAAGAAAAAAACTAAATCTGCATATCAATAATTTCGAACAACGATCAGTTCATTCTGCTTCGACAGTGCTTAAAGCAGTAGGATTATTGCTCTCATCGCCTGTATTCCTGTTGGGTTTTGCTCTCAACTTTCTACCGTTTTTCACTCCGGTGCTTGTTCGCAAAAAGTTGAAAGTAAAGTTCGAAGGTTTCTTCACCTCTATACATTATGTTGTTGGAATACTTTGTTTTCCCGTTTTTTATCTTTTGCAGGCTATTTTGTTTTTCAGCATTTCCGGCCTTAGCTGGTGGCTGTTTTTGCTATTTATTCCTCTGCAATATCTTTCGGGCAAGTGGGCTTACAGTCTTTATAAACATTACAAAAAAACAAAGGGAGAGATCAATCATTCGATTATAAAAACAAATAAAGAAAATGACTATAAGCGTTTGTTGCAACTCCGTTCGGCCATTATTGATATAGTAATGAAGTAATAAAAGAAAAGGATGAATTTTCAAATTCATCCTTTTTTATTTTTGTTTAAAGTCAGTTATTCCTGTTTTCCTCTTAAAAGGTGTACAACCCCTTTTCGGGAATGCTTTTCTCCATCGGCACCTACAGCTTCAATCACGTATAAATAAGCACCTTCTTTTGCCTTTTTTCCATTGATAGTTCCATCCCAACCCTTTTGAGGATCGGTCCAGAAATAAAGCTGACGTCCCCAACGATTAAAAATCCAGCATTTAAACGACAGGATAGATTTATAAGCCACCCTGAATTCATCGTTCAATTCGTCGCCATTATCGGGCGTAAAAACCGGAGGTACCTGAATATCGGAAGTTGTAATTTTTACTGTTACCGAGTCGGTACTGCTGCAAAATTCATTGCTTGCAGTAAGTTTCACAACATAAGTTCCTGATTCGGTGAAGGTATAGCGTTGATCCTGGTCGGCACGGTTAAACAACAAACTGTTGTCCTTTTTTATTTGCCAGTTATAATACTTTGCCACAGGTGTGTTAGCATTGCTCTGAAACATAATATCAAGAGGCGCCGAACCCGAAAGAACAGAAATATTTCCGGGACGTTCATCTTCTTGTAATTCTTCACGAACAGCAGTAGTCGTTGTAATATGAGTTTCGACACTCACTGCCGGATAGAGTTGCGATTCAACATAAGGAAGAGGCGAAGTTAACAGCTCTTTGGCAAACTGATCGCCTTCGATCCTGAATTTTGTATCGCATAACGGAACATCTGTTAGATATATTTCTGTCTTAGGCAGTTTTAGTTTTTCAGTAATTACTTTATCGTTCCATTTTTTATCCGACGTCCATTCTTTCGTATTGTAATTTAATGTGAATTCTCTGTCGATTGTATAAGTTGTGCCATTTACAGACTTGTATTGCATTGGCGGTATATTTGCATTTAAAGTAAGTTTTAATTCATCACACTGATTTTTAGATCCTTCATCAGCAGTCAATGATACAAATCCTGGTAAATACTCCTGGTAGTCGATCACCCAGATAGTAGTTTTAACGCCGTCGACATCCAAAATATAACCATTCGCATTTTCAACATTAAAGTTCTCGGCCTGATTACCGATTGATTTCGTAGGCGCCGAAAACTTATACCAATTGATTGTTGTGTAGTTTCCATTATATTTCAATGAACTCGACGAATTTAAACCATTGAAAACAAACAAATAATCTATGTTATTGTATTGTTTATGGTAGGACTTAAAAGTACCTGTAGCCGTTACTTGTCCGAAGATCAGAACTGAGGAAATGAGCGATATGTAAATCAGAAATATTTTCTTCATGGATATAAAAATCTATTAACCATTGTAACTACTGCAAATGTACATCTTTCTCTTCAAAAACAAAAAAAACCTTCATTTATTGCCGTTCTAGGCGATTCGAAGCATATTTTTTGTACATTTGCAACGTTAAGACACCCGAATTTCGATGCTAAACTTCACATATAGCATTCAATATGTGCTGTTTATATTTAACGGGCAAGTTGCATTTATTAATTATTACAGTCATATTTCATGAAAAGTTTTTTCATCAAAACTCTCCCGATTTTCTTGCTGTTCATCTCCTTACTATCATGGGGACAACAAGATAATTTTCCTGTAAAGAAAATAAACGGGACTGATTATTACGTATATACCGTGCAACAAGGCGAAGGCTTATACTCAATAAGTAAGCGTTTCGGTGTATCTCAGGCCGAAATAAACAACCTTAATCCGCAAATCCACGAGGGCTTAAAGGCCGGACAAGAAATTGTGATTCCTATCAATGAGAAAAACATAAGAAATACAACTACCGCATCGCCAACACAAAAATCCGACAAAGAAAAAACTGTATCCAAAAAAGAGACGGAAATCGTAAAGCACGTTGTACTGAAAAAGCAAACACTTTTCGCTATCAGCAGAATATACAACATCTCTATCGACGACATAAAGAAACACAATCCGGAGGTAGAGAACGGACTTAAAGTAGGAATGATATTGAACATTCCGATTGACGATGCTACAAAAGCTGAAACCGAAAAAATCAACAAACAATCGGCAACAAACGAAAAAGAAATCAAACAATATTACAACCGAAAAACAAAAGATACTATTGTTTATATCGAACATATCGTTAAAGAAAAAGAAACATTATATTCAATAAGCAAACTATACAACACTGAAATACAAAGCATTATTGATCTAAATCCGAAATCGGACGAAAAGCTCAAAATAGGTTCAAAATTAAAAATTCTGAAAACCCCGGCTTCCAAAACAACAGAAAACGAAAAACCAATTGTAAGTGCGAAAGCCGAAGTAGATAATGTGAAGTTCAATACACGGATTTTCGAATCGGTGCAACCCAACAAAACACCTTACAAAATTGCCTTTTTACTGCCGTTTATGGTAGGCAATAGCAAAGCGGATGCGAGTATTGATAAGTTTATCGAATTTTATTCGGGTGCATTAATTGCCATTCAGGAAGCAAAAGAACATGGAATTTCGTTCGAGATTTCGACATTCGACACCGAAAAAAGTGAAGAAAAAATTCAGGAAGTGCTCCAAAACCCTGAATTAAAAAATATGGATTTAATCATTGGTCCGGCCTATACCAATCAGATTCCCTTTGTAAGTGACTTCTCTAAAGAAAACAAAATCAACACCTTGATTCCATTTTCATCTAAAGTTTACGATGTGAATGTAAATCCGTATCTATTACAGTTCAATCCGGGAATAGCAGTAGAAGTTAAATTCATTGCCGAAATTCTGAACAACGAATACCGGAATGACAACATTATTTTTTGTGATGTGCCAGCCGTTAGCATTTTGGACGATGGATACGAATTTGCGTTTGAACTTCAGAATGAACTTCGAAGACTCAAAAGAGAATTCAGCAAAACAGAACTGACCGACGAAAAAGCAGCTCCGCTTTTGAATCTTTTCGAAAACAACAAGAAAAACATAGTAGTATTCAATACCAATAAATACGCATCGGTTACTAATTATATCGACTCGTTGGCCACTTCCGATAAAAACAAAAATATCGTTTTGTTTACCCAATACAGTTGGCCGGCCATAAAAGAAGGGCAATTAGCAAGCTTTAACGTATCTCCATTTAAATCAGAGTTTTATGGCTCTGAATTTAATTTATACAACAAACAGTTTTCGAAATTATTCAATTGGAAACCTACCTCAAAAACACCACGTTACGACATCCTCGGTTACGACCTGACCAACTATTTTGTAGCATTGATGTATAACAACGGTAATAATTTCTCAAATAAAAAGAACAAATTACCTCTTTCGTCGGGCATACAATCTCAATTAAGATTTGAACGCGTAACCGACAAAACCGGATATGTAAATAAACAATTGTACTACATTCTGCAAAAAAGCAAATAAAACGCGATTCGCAAAAAAGAACAACCCATCTTCTTTCATTATGAAATCAAAAATCAGGCTCATCATATTTACGTTAACAATTTTAGTCATCCCAACAATTCACGCCCAAAAAACAGCTTTCGAACCCGAAGTTTATTTAGGACTCAATGGTGGAATGAGTGCTTCGATGCTTTATTTCAATCCGCAAGTAAAACAATCGTTCCTCACTGGCTACAATGGCGGGCTTACTTTCAGATACATTGGTAAGAAAAGTCTGGGCGTACAAGCCGAACTCAACTATTCGCAACGAGGTTGGAAAGAAAGTGACGGACTTTATGCTCGTCAGCTGAATTATATCGAACTGCCTTTTCTGACACATTTCAACTTCGGAGATAAATTCCGTTATTTCTTTAATATTGGCCCAAAAATCAGTTATCTTCTTTCTGAGAATATTCTTATCGACAATACTCAAAACTCAACAGCCGAACAACATATCAAAGCCGTTGAAAATCCGTTCGACTACGGATTTTCGTTGGGAACAGGCGCATTAATTAAAATACAAAAACAAGTATTACAGGTTGAAGCCAGAGCTAACTACAGCATAAGCAATGTGTTTTCGGATGCAAAAAAAGACTATTTTAATTACTCAAACAATCTCTATGCTTCGGTAAATTTCACATGGCTCTTCCAGATAAAATAGGACCTGCCTCCGCTTTAATCCCAAAATATGCTCTTTAAAGCAAAACGACCACCTTTTCCGTATTTTTGTACACACTGTTTCTCGTACCGAAACAATATCTTTGTAATACTAATTTTTAGTAATCGATTAATTCTTGTTAATTCATCGGTTTTATTTTTGCATCCCGCAAAATATTAGTATTTTTGGTCGACCAATTGCAAGGTCAGCTTTTTCAACATCAATATTGTATAAAAAATAAAAAACATAAATTATGAAAACGAATTACGAGTTACGTTATGCATCACATCCCGAAGATGCAAAAAAGTATGATACTTCCCGCCTAAGGAGAGAATATCTGATAGAAACAATTTTTTCGGAAAACGAAGTGAATATGGTATACTCGCTGTACGACCGTTTGATAGTAGGTGGTGCAATGCCTGTAAACGAAACGCTTACACTGGAATCAATCGATCCGCTCAAATCAGATTATTTTCTTTCCCGACGTGAATTTGGCACTTTTAACGTAGGTGGCGCAGGTAAAATCACTGTCGATGGAACTACATTTGAGTTGGGATATAAAGAAGCTTTATACCTTGGTGCTGGCAATCGCGAAGTAACATTCGAAAGTATCGATGCCAAAAATCCGGCTAAATTTTACTTCAATTCAGCACCGGCTCATAAAACATTCCCCGACAGAAAAATAACAAAAGCCGATGCCATAGTAATGGAACTTGGCTCCCTTGAAACATCAAATCACCGAAACATCAACAAGATGCTGGTTTGTCAGGTGCTTGAGACCTGTCAGCTTCAAATGGGAATGACCGAACTTGCTCCCGGGAGTGTATGGAACACAATGCCGGCCCACACACACAGTCGCAGAATGGAAGCTTACTTCTATTTTGAAGTTCCCGAAACAAATGCAGTGTGCCATTTCATGGGCCAACCCGACGAAACCCGCCACATTTGGATGCAGGGCGATCAGGCGGTTATTTCTCCCGAATGGTCCATTCACTCTGCTGCCGCAACAAGCAATTATACCTTTATATGGGGAATGGCTGGTGAAAACCTCGATTACAGCGATCAGGATTTCAAGAAAAATACAGAGCTTAGATAAGTAGTTACATGGAAACAGTTACGAGTAACAAAAGATTGTTTAGCTGAATTTCAATTTCAGTAAACAGCTCATTAATTATCATTATTAATCAGAAATTTAAAAACTTACAAAAAAAATATGAACCAATTTGATTTGACAGGAAAAGTAGCCCTTATAACAGGAGCATCTTATGGTATCGGTTACGCTATTGCCTGCGGTTTGGCCAAAGCAGGTGCAATTATTGTTTTTAACGATATCAATCAGGATCTTGTAAGCAAAGGTATCGAAGCTTACAAAACCGATGGCATTGAAGCACACGGATATGTTGCCGACGTTACCAACGAAGAACAGATTAACAACATGGTAGCTCAAATTGAAAAAGAAGTTGGAGTTATTGACATTCTTGTAAACAATGCAGGCATTATCAAACGTATTCCTATGATTGAAATGACCGCTGCTGAGTTTCGCCAGGTTATTGACATCGACCTGAACGGCCCATTTATTGTATCGAAAGCCGTACTTCCAAGTATGATTAAAAAAGGGGCAGGAAAAATAATCAACATCTGCTCTATGATGAGCGAGTTAGGCCGCGAAACTGTTTCGGCTTATGCAGCTGCTAAAGGCGGTTTGAAAATGCTGACAAGAAATATAGCCTCCGAATATGGCGAATTCAATATTCAATGTAACGGACTCGGGCCGGGCTATATCGAAACTCCTCAAACAGCGCCAATACGCGTTGCCGGACATCCATTCAACGAATTTATAATTGCCAAAACTCCTGCTGCCCGTTGGGGAAAAACCGAAGACCTGGTAGGACCTGCAGTATTTCTGGCTTCACCCGCTTCAGATTTCGTCAATGGTCATGTACTTTATGTTGATGGTGGAATTTTGGCATACATTGGTAAACAACCAAAATAACGCAGGATTTATTCATTTTCAATCAAAGTTATCGAAATGAAAATAAACGGATATATACTATTTGCAAGTCTTTTTCTCTGCTCCTGTGCATCAGGTCCACGCAGTATAATTGTTGAAAACACTACTGCCAAAAATAGAATAGCCGAAATGGTGGAGGTAAAAGTTTCGGCATTAAAAGCCGGCTTTGAGAAAAAAACTTATGTGCTGAAAAATGCTGATCAAAAAGAAATTCCATATCAGTTGGTTTACGGAAACAACAAAAAGCCTCAGACCCTTATTTTTCAGGCCAGCGTAAATGCTAACAGTGTCAGCACATTCACTTTGTCCGAAGGCAAACCATCGGCTGTTGAACCTAAAACGTCAGCTCGATTTGTACCCGAACGTAAAGACGATTTTGCATGGGAAAATGATTTGGCCGCCTACCGCATGTATGGTCCGGCGCTTGCCAACGAAAACCCGAGCAACGGCGTTGACATTTGGCTCAAGAGAACCAGCAAGCTTGTAGTGGACAAACGATATCGCGATGAACTTCAGAATGGCATCACCTATCACGTCGACCACGGCGATGGACTGGACTGCTACAAAGTAGGCCATACTCTCGGAGCCGGAGGTATAGCTCCTTATGTTGATGATAAATTGTGGATTGGTAATCACTACGATAGTTATAAAGTATTCGAAAACGGCCCGCTCCGTTCTACTTTCGAATTGACATACGACTCAGTAGTTGTTGGTAAAAACACATACAAACAAATCATCCGAATCAGTACAGATGCAGGAAAAATGCTTAACAAGGCTGTCGTTCGCTACGAAGGAGCTAAACAAACAATGAAACTTGCCGGAGGAATTTTTCTTCACGACGGGAAAGGTTCATTAAAAGTTACACCTGAAAAAGGCTTTGTAGCTTATGCCGAAAATGCAGTTTCGGATGCAGGAGTACCTTCGGGACGTAATTACATTGGTGTTTTTATCCCCGACAAAAAAACTGAAAGTACGAAAGACAGTTCGCATATTTTATTGAGTGCCGACTATACGGTAGGCGATGAATTCACTTATTACTTTGGTGGAGGCTGGAGCAAATGGGGATATGCAAATGACAATGAATGGTTTAAAGCCATGGAAACATTCACCGAAAGTGTAAAGCATCCATTGAAAGTATCGGTAAAATAATTTTTATAAATTAGCTCATTAATTCCCTGTTTCATTTTTTGAAGCAGGGAATTTTTTTTCACTCATGGTATCAATCTCATGGTCAGCCTTTCATTTTTCAACTTAAATCAGTACTTTTGCATATCAATAATTTAAATATCAAAAGGCCAAGAATGGTTATCCTGCATATAGAAACCTCCACCAATGTTTGTTCGGTTGCGCTGAGCGAAGCATCAAAATGTATTTTCAAAACATCTAACTTCGATGGAATGAATCATGCAGCGTTGCTTAGCTTGTTTATCGAAGAAGCGTTGAGCTCACTGAAAAAAGAAAACAAAAAATTAGATGCGGTGGCTGTGAGTAGCGGACCCGGATCGTACACAGGCTTACGCATAGGTGTTTCTACCGCCAAAGGATTGTGTTATGGTCTTGGCATTCCATTAATTGCTGTAAGCACACTTGAAACAATGACTCAGGCAGCAATATTAAGCGTTGGAACTTCTGATCATTTTCTTTTCGCCCCAATGATAGATGCAAGACGCATGGAGGTTTATACTGCCTTTTACGACGCACAACTACAAAAAACGAGAGAAATAAGTGCCGACATAATAGACGAAAACTCATACAGAGAAACGCTTGCCAGCCAAAATGTGTATTTCTTTGGCAATGGCGCGGAGAAATGCAAAGCTGTTATCACTCATCCCAATGCCCATTTCATTGACAATATCGTTCCACTGGCCGAAAACATGATTCCTATAGCCGAACGGGCCTATGCCGAGAACCGTTTTGAAGATGTGGCATATTTCGAACCATTTTACCTGAAAGAATTCTACACAACAGCCACTAAAAAAAATCTCTGAATTCGCTTCACTCTATCGTGAAAGAATCCAGAGATTTAATTCAATAAAAACCTTTTTTATTTCTGAACCAACACCCAGGCATCGGCAAAACGGTTTTTTATTTGATTGATTTTAGAACGAGCCTGCGAGTATTCATTGAAAGAAGCAATTAATACGCGGTACCAACCCTGTTCATTGATAACAATAATGGCTTGGTTTCCTTCGCTGAGCAAAGTAGATTGTAAGCCTTTAGCGTTTGTTTGGCTTTTAAAACTTCCCACCACAACATGGTATCTGAATTTTAATGCAGCAGCATCACCGTCCGAAAGAGAAAAAGTTTCATTGCGTGTCACCTCTGCTTCTGACGAAACAACTTCCGGTGTAGTATTTACAACAGGAGTTGTAACAGTAGGAGTAGTTGTAGTAGTGGTTGCCGGAATATCAGCGCCTTTTATTTCAGCTACTTTTTGTTTTGATTTACATGCAGTTCCTGTCATTGCTACAATGGCTAATGCAAGAAAAAACCTGATTGTTTTGTTCATAATTTTTATTATTTACGTTGCTTGTTATTTATGTTGCAAATATGCCTAAAAAAAATTTGCCAACCAACAAATTACAAATGTTTTAATAAAAAACAACGAATACAGCTAAACAAAAGAGCAGTTTGGCTTGTTAAAGGAGTATAATTAAACAAACAATAATTCATTAAAATAAAAAGAACATTATGAAATTTACTTTGCCAGAATTACCCTATGCACACAATGCATTGGAACCAATTATTTCAGAAAAAACAATTGCTTTCCACTACGGAAAACACCATTTGACTTATGTAAACAACCTCAATGGCCTGGTTGTTGGAACTGAATTTGAAAATGCTGACTTAGATACCATTGTAAAAAAATCAGAAGGTCCGATATTTAACAATGCAGCTCAAATTTGGAATCATAATTTTTATTTCTTCTCATTAACTCCCAACAAAGGAAGCAAACCAAGCGCCGAAATTGCAACTGCAATCGATGCTTCATTTGGTTCGTTCGATGCTTTCAAAGATGAATTTGGCAAAGCTGCCATTACCGTTTTTGGTTCGGGCTGGGCTTGGTTGGTAAAAGATGCTGAAGGAAAACTTTCAATCGTAAAAGAAAGTAACGCCGGAAATCCTTTGACCCGCGGACTTACTCCACTTCTTACATTCGATGTTTGGGAACATGCCTATTACATTGACTATCAAAACCGCCGTGCCGACTATGTAGCTGCACTCTGGGATTTGGTAGACTGGAATGTTGTTTCTTCGAGATACTAATAATTACAGGTTTATTTACAAATTAAAACGAGACTGCCTTATCTGCAACAGTCTCGTTTTTTATTTTATCCTATCGGCCAAGAAAGGATATTTCTGAAGTATTTCGTTCTTTCTTTTTTCGGCATTTTCTCTGAAAAGCGCATATTCAGGCGACAAAGGGTGCAACGGTCGGTGAGCACTGTCGGCAGCCAGTTGTTCAAGCTTTTTCATGAGTTGAAGCGTTTCTTCGCTAAAAACCGATTCGGAGAATTTACTCCAGATATATTCCACTGCAACATCCGAAGGGTGAAGCATATCCGAAGCATAAAAACGATAATCGCGCAATTCGTCGATCAAAAGTTCATACGCAGGGAAATAATGTACATTATCAAATTGGTTTTGAAGCGCATCCACAGCAAGCAACAAAGTACTTTTGCTTATTGTATTTTCGTGAGCTCCATCTTTCCAGTGGCGAATAGGACTTACGCTGAATACGACATTTAAATTTGGATATAACGCTTTTAGTTTCGTCAGCAAATCCGAATAACCCATCGTAATTTCGTCCACAGTCAACCGCCGGCGATTGAATTTCCCCGACGGCAACTTATGGCAATTGGAAACCACTCTTCCACTCTCTTTATCAGTAAAAACCCAGGCAGTTCCAAAAGTTATTAAAAGCACATCCGTGTTTTTTATAAACTCTGAAGCAGACTCAATACGTTCGTTAATTTTCGAAAGACAGGCTTCACTACTTATATCCGAAAATAAACTGCTGTGCGCAAAGCTATGCCACAAGGACTTATATTCAAAAATATCGGATGTAGTAAATCTCTTGTTCTCCAACAACAAATTTATACTATTCAGGATGGAGACCGGATTGTACAACACACCGAAAGGGTTAATTTCTGTTTTGAAAAAAACATTTTTCATTTTCAAACCCATATTTTCGGAAAAACACGAACCTAAAGTGAGAATGTTACTTTGGTAGTCCAACCGAAACGAATAAGGTTGAATATCGATAGTAGTTCTGAACATACTTATTAATTTAACTTTGGGAGATTGTGCTGAATCATTAAAACAAAAGTACCTAAAATGTTTGAATACAAAAAAAGCTCCGAAAATGTCCGGAGCTTTTAATAATCAAAAAATATGATTTATAGCTTTGCAGTAGCAGCAGCTTTTTCCTTGCAACAAGCTTTTTTCTCAGCTGTAGCAGCAGCTTTATCTTTACATTCAGCTTTTTTTTCAGCAGTAGCTGCTTTGTCTTTGCAACATGCTTTAGTTTCGGCAGTAGCTGCTTTGTCTTTGCAACATGCTTTAGTTTCGGCAGTAGCTGCTTTGT
>CAYMHE010000073.1:0-14558 GCA_964390175.1 uncultured Paludibacter sp. | reverse complement strand
TTTAAAATTAAAAAATGCTGCTCAGGGCATTGTTGTCAACTCAACAATAGGATTTCCTATACATGCATTGGGAAGTGGAATATTCAACAAGCGTGAAAGAGTAGGAGCAATGTCACTCATACGGTAAGGGGTGCTGATTTGCTGCGCTTTTATGTTTTTGCCATAAAAACAAACCGGTGAATACGAAACAATAGCATTGGATTCGCCCACAGGGTTTAGTTTTTCATCCACTTCGAGCCAGCCCGGCATTAGCGAAATGATAACATCACCAATACTGTTTTTATGCACCGAATTACGCAATCGACTCGTCTCTGCATCGGCACTTCCACCCATATTAAGCAACTGATAAGCAGGATATGCCGAATGAACCCCTTCAAACTCGTGCATAAAATCGGCAACGGTTTGCTGCATTTCTCTCAAATTAAGTTTTTTCTCCTCGATTTTTTGTTTATTCAGAAAAATATTTTTTCCATAATAGCCAGTAATCCACCTCTCTTGTCCATACAGCGCCATTAAATATGTATTTACCAGTGACATTGACCGGTTGGCGCTAAAATATCCGGCTGGTATGTTGTTTTCGCCCAGTTCAGAAGGGGAGTGTTGATCGGTCTGATTTCCGAACATAAAAAAGAGTGTTTTATCCACTCCTATTTTGGCTTCAATTTGCCTGATAAGTATCTGAATTTCTTTATCGAGTCTCAAATAAAGATCTTCCTTCTCAGCCGAATGAAGCGAAAACAGTTTTTCATTCGGCGTGCGTACCGTGAACTGAAGCATCAGCATATCGGGAACATCATCCATCCCTAATTGTTCTTGCTCAATAATTTTATAGCCCAGTTCGGCTACCAGTCTGTTAGCAGCCGGCGTATTTTTAAGTATAGTTGCCGATGTTTGTTTGCTTTTTTTATCGGTAGGCCGATAATTGAAAGCTTCGATATTTTTATTTTTAGAAGCGGCCTGATAGGTCGAAATTGCATAGAGTGGCTGCCACGAAGTACCGATCACATTCCTGAACTCCCCATTCACATTCATTTGATCTGCTGCTCGATTGAGTCCTTCTCTGTAATATCCTGTCGTTACCCATTTAAGAAACACATCGTCAATCCATGCTACACTTCCTGCCGTATGACCTCCCAACATGATCGCATCCTCGGGTTGAATGGCCACAGCATAACTTTTTGCCCTCCCCGGAAACGACATCATCAATTCATCCAACACTGTAGATGACAATAAATTATGTGCCGAAACAGTTTCGGAAGTCCCTATACCAATTTCCTGATCATCAGCAATTATCGACTGCACTTTATCGCTCAATCTGTTATAAAACCTATTCCCGACCACACCGTTGTAAAAAGGTACCGATCCAGTCACCACCGAAGCGATATCAGCAGCATTTCCCGCAGAAACGATATTATAACTTACATTGCTGAGTTTAGCTCCCTGCTGAACCAACAGTTTAAATCCTCCCGGATCAAATGAATTCATCATCTTCTCCAAATGACTTTGCTGCAAACCATCAATCATAATGCCCACTACCAGTCGCGGACGCTCTGTTGTAGTGGACTGCGCACAAATACTCCCAATGCAAAAAAGCAAAGCAAGAGTCAGAAAAGGGCTTCTAAAGAATAATTTCATTCAAAATTGTTTATCAAAAATTAGAGTATTCCTTTGGTAGAAGGTAATTCGTATTGATAAATATCTCGTTTCACAGCCATCTTGATTGATTTAGCCAAAGCTTTGAAAATTCCTTCTATTTTGTGATGCTCATTATCGCCTTCGGCTTTAATGTTCAGATTCATTTTGGCAGCATCGCTCAACGATTTAAAAAAGTGAAGTATCATCTCTGTAGGCAAATCGCCCACATACTCGCGTTTAAATGCTGCGTCGTAAACCAACCAGGGCCTGCCACCAAAATCAAGCGCTACTGAACATAAACTATCGTCCATTGGCAGGCAGAATCCATACCGCTCAATTCCTCTTTTATCTCCCAAAGCTTTCGCAAAAGCCTCTCCCAGCGCCAATGCCGTATCTTCGATGGTATGATGTTCGTCAACCTCAAGGTCGCCGTTCACCCGAATCGTTAAATCGCAACCCGAGTGCTTCCCTATTTGCTCCAACATATGATCGAAAAACTTCAAACCGGTGCTGATACTGCATTTGCCGTTTCCATCCAAATTAAGCTCGACCAGAATGTCTGTTTCTTTCGTTGTTCTTTTCACCGTCACTTTTCTTTCGCCGGCAAACAAAAATTCAGTAATCCGATCCCAACTTGTTGTTTGTAATGCACAATAATCAGTCAAGCCTTTGTCGGCCAACACGTTTTCATCGTTGCTCAAAAATATTGCTTTACAACCAAGATTTTTAGCAAGTTCAACATCCGTAATTCTGTCGCCAATAACAAACGAACCTGCCAAATCGTAACTATCTGAGAAATAATCCGTCAACATCGCCGTTCCTGGCTTACGGGTGGGTAAATGATCTTCGGGAAAAGAAGTATCTACAAATATCTTATCAAATTCAATTCCTTCTCCTTTCAAAATCTGCAAAAATTTAACCTGTACAACATCAAAATTTTCCTGAGGATACACATCCGTACCTAAGCCATCCTGATTTGTAACTAACGCCCATTCGAAATCAAGTTTAGTTCTAATGAAGAACAGGTTACGAATTACTGCCGGTAGAAACTCAATCTGCTCCACATTGTCGACCTGAAAAGTAACAGGTGGCTCAATAATTATTGTTCCATCCCTATCAATAAAAAGAACTTTTCTTTTGTTTACAGCATTATATATTTCCATATCGGATTTTACTTTAGTAATTTATACTTATTGAGCTTACAAAAATAGTTCAATTTTATGTGAAACGAAAATACGGGAAGAAAGAAGGGTATAAATCTAAAAAATCGAACAAAGAATGGCAATAATCAAAAATCTGTTCGTACTTTTGTACTTGATTTCTGAACGCATCTACAAATAGTTAAATTCAAACAAATCAACAATATAATTATGGAATGGTTTTTTTCGCTTCTTAACGATGAGGGCATAGCCCATATTATTTTACTTTATTCTTTTGTGATCGCGATTGGCGTTATGCTGGGTAAAATTAAGATTTTCGGCATTTCGCTGGGGGTTACTTTTGTGCTGTTTGTTGGGATACTTGTAGGTCATTTTGGGTTTAGCGTTAACGCTGAAGTGCTACACTTCATCCGAGAGTTTGGACTTATTCTGTTTATATTTTCCATTGGTCTTCAGGTAGGTCCCGGATTCTTCTCTTCGTTCAAAAAAGGAGGAATGAAACTGAATATGCTGGCAGCATCGGTGGTACTACTTGGCGTGGCCACCACAATAGGCTTATTTTACGTATTTGGCGGACGCATCCCAATGCCTATGTTTGTAGGCATTCTTTCGGGAGCCGTAACCAATACCCCCGGACTAGGTGCTGCACAAGAAGCACTGCGTCAGTTACACGAAGCCGGGCAAATACCTGAAGTACCACAAATTGCACTTGGCTATGCCGTAGCTTACCCACTCGGTGTAATGGGAATCATACTTTCGTTAATTTTCATAAGAATCATTTTCAAAATAAACTTTGAGAATGAAACAAAAAAATTAACTGAAAATAGTGGTTCTGGTACCGACACTACCAAAATTATTTCTATCGAGATACAGTCGAAAGCCATCAACGGAAAAAACTTATCCCAAATCCGGAAATTAATCGGACGTCAGTTCGTGGTTTCCCGTTTGCTAAGTGATGGAAATTATTCCATTCCTAATGGGAAAACAGTACTTAAAAATGGTGATTTCATTCTTGTTGTAACTTCCGAAACCGATGCAGATGCTATCGTTGATATTATGGGTGAAAAAATTGAGTACGACTGGAAAGAGTCTGAGAACAAAATGATTTCGCGTCGTATTGTAATTACACGTGGCGTCATCAACGGAAAAACGCTCGGATCGCTTAAACTCAGATCGGTGAACGTGAACTGTACCCGTGTGATCCGTGCCGGTTTCGATTTGCTTGCCAACTCGGAACTTGTACTTCAGGTAGGCGACCGTGTAGTTGTGGTGGGAACACCCGAAGCCATCAAACGCGTAGAAGATATGCTTGGGAATACCTTAAAGCGACTCGACGAACCACATATCATTACAATCTTTGTGGGAATATTTTTGGGTATCATTTTCGGAAGCATTCCGGTTTTTATACCCGGAATGCCAATGCCGGTAAAATTAGGACTGGCAGGCGGACCTTTGGTGGTTGCCATTTTGCTGGGTCGATTCGGTTCGAAACTGAAACTCATTACTTACACCACTCAAAGCGCCAACCTTATGTTGCGCGAAATAGGAATTACACTTTTCCTTGCCAGTGTAGGTCTGGCTGCGGGTGGTAAGTTTGTTGAGACTGTAGTTTCGGGTAACGGGCTACTATGGGTTTTATGCGGATTCATTATCACCACTTTACCTTTACTTGTTGTGGGCTTTGTGGGTCGTAAATTCATGAAAGTAAATTACTTTACCCTCATGGGTTTACTCTCAGGAAGCATGACCGACCCTCCTGCCCTGGCCTATTCCAATGCCACAGCCGGCAACGACGCCCCTTCAATTTCATATTCTACAGTTTACCCATTGACAATGTTCCTGAGGGTGATTTTGGCACAGATACTGATTCTGGCGTTTGTATAAATACACAATATATCCCCTGAAAAGCCCTGAAGATAATAATTCAGGGCTTTTTTTGTGAAACAATCTTGAAATCTGCAATTTAGTCTGAAAAAGAGTTTGTATTTTTGTAATGTATTACAGGCAAAAAACCAAACGCTTCACCATCAAATCTCATATTACTATGGAAAGTAATATCATTGCATCCGGGGAAAAAATCATAGAAAATCGCATTTTTAATCTGCGTGGCATGCAGGTAATGATCGACAGAGACCTTGCTGAACTTTATGGAGTAGAAACCAAGCGCATCAACGAACAAGTCAAAAGAAACTCTGAACGATTTCCTTCAAATTTTTGTTTTCAATTAGATGAAAATGAACGTATTGAACTGGTCGCAAATTGCGACCGGTTCGAAAAACTAAAACATTCATCAAGTCTACCTTATGCTTTTACCGAACAGGGAGTTGCTATGCTTTCCGCAGTTTTAAAGAGTGAAACAGCAGTAAAAGTCAGCATTCAAATCATGCAAACTTTTGTTGAAATGCGTAAATTCATAAGCAACAATGCTTTGATATTCGAACGTTTAGATAAACTTGAAAAAGCAAAGATAGAAACCGACCTGAAGTTTGAACATATATTTAAAGCACTTGAAGACAAAGACATAAAACCAGACAAAGGCATTTTCTTTGACGGACAGATATTCGATGCCTATACCTTTGTGGCAGATTTAGTACGTCAAGCCAAAAAATCAATTGTACTGATTGACAATTATGTAGATGACACCATACTTACTTTATTTTCAAAGAGAAAAGCCGGAACAGAATTTAAAATTTACACACATCAAATCAACGCACAATTGGCTTTGGACATCAAAAAATTCAACGCGCAACATGAAGCTATTGAAGTATTTGAGTTTAAATTAGCGCACGACCGATTTTTAATTATTGACAATACCGAGCTCTATCACATTGGCGCATCACTCAAAGATTTAGGCAAAAAATGGTTTGCCTTTTCGAAAATGAACACGGAAGTATTACCTTTGCTGCGCAAAATTCAAGAATACAGTTAAATGCTCTACCCTTCAGATATTGAACAAAAAATAGCTTTCGCCACCATTCGCCAGTTACTTAAGGCTAAATGTGTGAGTACTTTGGGAGAAGAAAAAGTCAACGAAATAACTTTTTCGACCGAACATGCCATTGTAAAAAAGTTACTCAGCCAGACCGACGAAATGCTGCGCATACTCACAACTGAGGCTGATGAATTACCCATTGGCAATTTTTACGATGTGCGTCCGGCATTGTCGCGCATCAGAATTGAAGGTTTATATCTGGACGAAGTCGAGGTCTTCGATCTTCGCCGTGCCCTGGAAGCTGTACAGCTCTTAATTTCATTCCTCACAAAACGGGAATCCGAAATTTACCCCTACCTGCATGAGCTGATTCAGGGAGTTGAAACATTTCCACTTATTATCAATAGAATTGATAGTGTTCTGAATAAATTTGGAAAAATAAAAGACAACGCTTCGCCCGAACTGGCACGCATTCGCAAAGAGATATTTCAGGTACAGGGCTCAATTTCCCGAACGCTGAATTCTATACTTCGCCAGGCGCAAGTCGATGGTTACGTAGAGAAAGACGTTGCTCCAACCATGCGCGAAGGCAGGTTGGTAATTCCGGTTTCGCCTGCTTTTAAACGCAAAGTGAATGGAATTGTACACGACGAATCGGCCACCGGGAAAACAGTTTTTATCGAGCCTACTCAGGTGGTGGAAGCCAACAATCGCCTGCGCGAACTTGAAGGCGAAGAACGAAGAGAAATTATACGTATTTTGGTGGAATTTACAAATTTTATTCGGCCACATACTCAATCCATTGTGGCGTCACAATATTTTCTTGGCGAAATTGATTTTCTGCGGGCAAAAGCACTTTTTGCCATCGAAATTAAAGCCATCAAACCCCGTATCGACAATTGTTGCCAGCTGGAATGGGCCAAAGCAATTCACCCTATTTTATATCTTTCGCTGAAAAAGCAAGGAAAAGAAATTGTCCCACTGGACATTATGCTGAACGAAAAACAAAGAATACTGATCATTTCCGGACCCAATGCCGGAGGAAAATCGGTGTGTTTAAAAACGGTTGTTTTGCTTCAATATATGATGCAATGCGGACTGCTGATTCCGGTTCACGACAGCAGTAGAGCCGGAATTTTCGAACGACTGTTTATTGATATCGGCGACGAACAATCCATCGAAAACGATTTATCTACTTATAGTTCGCATTTGCTGAACATGAAATTTTTTATTAAAAACAGCAATCCCAGCACACTGCTGCTGATTGATGAATTTGGTACAGGCACCGAACCTTTGATTGGTGGCGCTATCGCCGAAGCATCGCTTGAGCGTTTTAACAAAAACATGGCTTTCGGAGTTATCACAACGCATTATACTAATTTAAAACATTATGCCGAGGACACTCCGGGAGTTGTAAACGGAGCCATGCTTTACGACAGGCAACATTTGCAACCACTGTTTGAGCTGAGCATTGGCAACCCAGGAAGTTCATTTGCCATTGAAATAGCCCGAAAAATAGGTCTACCTGAAGACTTAATTGCCGAAGCTGCCGCAAAAGTAGGGACAGAACATCTTGACTACGACAAACATTTACAGGACATTGTACGGGACAAGCGATATTGGGAAAACAAACGCCAGCAAATACGTCAGAAAGAAAAGAAGCTTGAGGAAACACTTGAAAAATACGAAACCGAGCTCAACAACATCGATCGCCAAAGAAAAGAAATTACATCGAAAGCAAAAGATGAAGCCAATAATTTATTGTCGGCTGCCAATGCAAAAATAGAAGCCACCATCCGTCAGATAAAAGAAGTACAGGCCGAAAAAGAAAAAACGAAGGAAATAAGGAAAGAACTGGACGATTTCAAGAAAAAAGTAACTCCTTCAAATCAAACACAAAGCGACCCGAAGAGGCCAAAATCAAAACTATTGATTCGGAAAGAAAGTAATCAAAGTTCCGCTTTGGGAAATTCAGCGAGCTTGGTTGTAGGAGCCAATGTCCGGTTGAAAGGACAAACAGCAACGGGCAAAATTATAGAAATTCAGGACAAACAGGCCGTTGTTGCATTTGGCCAAATGAAATCTACCGTAAAACTGACAAAATTAGAACCTATCAGTAATACACAATTAAAAAAAGAAGCCCGGAAGTACGAAAATCTGGGAATCACATCGTCCGATGACGTTCGGCAACGAAAACTCACTTTCAGTTCCGATATTGATGTGCGGGGTATGCGGGGCGATGAAGCCTTACAAGCTGTTATGTATTATATAGACGATGCTATTATGGTAGGTGTATCCGAAGTTCGTATTTTACACGGTACAGGTACCGGTGCATTGCGTCAAATGATCCGACAATATTTGCCTACGATTCAGGGCGTACGTTCTTTCCGCGATGAACATATTCAGTTGGGTGGTTCGGGAATCACCATCGTTGAGTTTGAGTGAAAACCCAAAAGCAATCAGGGGTTTACTAAGGATTGTAGCTTTTATCATTCCTTCGTTTTGTTCTGATACGTACAAACATCAGCAATACATTGTGAAATTGGAATAAATTTCAGCCCAATAGCATCACTAATTTTGGCCGACGAATAATACGCTCTATTCGTTGCAGACTTGGCTATACCTCTGTCGATCACAGGTTCGAACCCGAACATTTTTCCGGCAATTTCAACTACAGCACCAGCCATCCAGATAACATTTTTCCCAATAGGAATGAATGGCCGTCGTTTGCCAAATCCATCAGCCATCCATGATAAAACTTCTTTGTTCGAGCAATTTTCGCCCACCAAAATAAATCTTTCGCCTGAAATATCGCTTTTTGTCAACTCAATCATAGCCTTCACAACATCTCTCACGTCAACATAACCACTTCCACCAGCCGTGTAGACGGGAAGCCCCCTACGGGCGACCGAAAAAATCTGAGAACTTCCGGTAGTGGTCCCTGACACACCCAAAATGACTCCCGGATTCACAATCACAGCATTTAATCCATTTCCTATTCCTTTCCACACTTCGGCTTCGGAATAAAATTTACTGCGCGAGTAAGTCGATCGGTTCTCATTATCAACCCAACGAAGGTTTTCGGTAACCATACTTTCATCGCTAGCAGATCCGCAAGCCGCTATTGAACTCACAAAACAAAACTTCTTGACGTTTTTTTTCAAAGCCGCATTTACAACGTTTCGTGTACCGTTTACATTGGTGCTGATCATTGTATCACTTCCATTGCCTACGGAAACAACAGCAGCACAATGATATACTATTGTGATAGCATCAAAAGCCTCATCGAGCGATTTTGGATCTAACACATCGGCCGTTCTCCATTCTATTCTCCGAAGAAAAAGATCGGGATAGGCGCTATAAAAATTAAAAATCGATCTCAATGGTCGCAGGTCACTTGTAGTGCGCTTAATCGCCACTACTTTTTCATTCTCCTGCAATAAATGCCACAATAAATGTCCACCCACTAATCCGGTTGCGCCTGTTACTAAAATCATTTCTTTTTTGATTTTGAAATTTGAGGGTCAAAAATACGGAAAGAAAACTGTATTTTTGCAAATAATTATTCAGATAAATAAATCAAAAACACCAGTTACGACCGATTTTCGTTTTTTTACGAAGCCGGATACATGGAATTGAAATTAGCATCAATGCAAAATATATGTGTTTATTGTGCTTCGAGTACACAGGTAAAACCTATTTTCTTTGAGGTAGCCGACCGTTTGGGCAAAATACTTGCCAACGAAAACATCCAACTAATTTATGGAGGAGGCTCCATGGGATTGATGGGGCAAGTAGCCGATAGTACGCTGAATGCCGGAGGAAAAGTAACAGGTGTAATTCCCGAATTTATGTGCGCAGAAAAATGGAATCATGCAGGCCTTACTAAATTGATAACTACAGCCACCATGCACGAACGGAAAGAAAAAATGGCAATGCTGGCCGACGCAGCTGTTGCACTGCCGGGAGGCTGTGGAACCCTCGAAGAATTGCTGGAAGTAATTACATGGAAACAACTGGGCATTTTTACAAAGCCTATCATCATAGTAAATGTCGACGGATATTACGATCCGCTCATCGAAATGCTTCACCGGGCGATAGACGAAAATTTTATGCGTGACCTTCATCGCGACATTTGGAAGGTAGTAGCAACTGCCGAGGAAGTACTTCCCGCCATCAAATCAACTCCGGTTTGGAATAAAAACATACGTAAATTTGCAGCCATCTGACCTGATTTATGCCACTAACCGACTCGATACATTTAACAGCAGACACCACAGCAGCAGTTGCTGATTCATTGATAAAAAATGATTCCATACAACTGAATGCTGATACTGTAACCTTAACCGATACGATAAAGGTCGTTACAGGTTTTGAAGGCACGCCTCATCCTTCGCTTCCTGGGTCTGAGGATTGGGTTTTTGTGTCGCTGTTGATTTTGTTTGTATTTTTGGTTTTAGCTGTGGCCAAATCTTCGGAATGGATGCGCGAGTCAGTTCGCACGTTTTTCCATACCAAAGAACGGTCGGTATATTCAAATAAAAACACAAATCTTCAGTTTCAGACAAAACTACTGCTTACGATTTTTTTTACAGGAGTTTTTTCTTTGTATGCTTTCTCGTTGCTTTTTGGAGCTGAAAATGGATTTAAATTGCTGATTTATGTAAAATTCTTTGCAGTTACATTGGCATTTCTTAGTCTGAAAAGTATTGTTACAATGATTTTGGGCTATGTATTTCTGGACAAAGCAGCACTTAAACAAGCACGCGAAAGCTACTTTCACGTACTCTCGTTTCTGGGAATAACCTTGTATCCAATATTGGCTATCCAGATTTATATTTTACCAACACTAAAAACGTATACACATTATGTAGCACTAGCCCTATGCACAATAGCTGCTATATTAATCATAATTAAACTATTTCAAATATTTTTCCACAAAAGTATCGTATCTTTTTATTTAATGTTGTATCTTTGCACCCTCGAAATTTTGCCTTTAATATTATTGTTTCAGGTATATCGATTAGTAATATAGAGTGTTTAATTATTAAAGTCATTTGCTTTGAAAATTAAGAAGATACTGGTTTCACAACCTCAACCAACCACTGAGAAATCACCTTATTTCGATATAAGTGATAAATATAATGTAAAGATTGATTTTCGCCCTTTTATAAAGGTTGAAGCGGTAAATGCCAAAGAGTTTCGTACCCAACGCATTTCAATTTTAGATTATACAGCCATCATTTTTAATGCCCGGCACGGTATTGATCATTTTTTCCGTTTATGCGAAGAAATGCGAATAACAGTTCCCGAAACAATGAAGTACTTTTGTGTTTCCGAATCGGTAGCCGTTTATTTACAACACTATATTCACTACAGGAAACGAAAGGTTTTTTATGGTGCTACCGGAAAAATGCACGAACTGGTAACCATAATGAACAAACATGCCGAAGAAAAGTACCTTTTTATCACTTCGGATGTACAGAATGAGGATACAATGTCGGTTCTTGAGAAATCCAAAATAACTTTCACAAAGGCCGTTATGTATCGTACTGTAAGCAACGACTTTGGCCCGGATGAGGAATTTAACTATGACATGTTATTGTTCTTTAGCCCAATGGGAATCAATTCACTACTCAAAAACTTCCCTAACTTTGTTCAGGGCGATATACAGATTGGATGCTTTGGCCTTACTACTGCTCAGGCAGTTAAAGACGCAGGCTTGCGTTTGGACTTAGAAGCGCCGCTTCCCGGCGTGCCTTCAATGACAATGGCGCTAGAGAACTATATGAAAGAGCACATAAAGAAAAATAAAAAATAGTTTCCAATGTGTTAAATCCATAACAATCCCGAAAGTATCAGAGTTTTTCTTTACTTTTGGGATTGTTTTTTTTTACAATAACAATTCTGTAAAACTCTATTTTTAGCTTCGAAAAAGTTTACATGACAAACACAGCTACTTTTCCAAAAAAAGAACATTTATGTGGAGAAATCCGCATCAATAAACTTTTCAGCAATGGTAAAGCATTCATTGTTTACCCATTGCGTGTGGTTTATAGTGTCGACGAAAACTCCATTGACGTGCCGGTAAGAGTACTTGTAAGTGTACCTAAAAAACGATTTAAGAGAGCCGTCAAACGCAACAGATTAAAGCGTTTGATGCGAGAAGCGTATCGACTAAACAAATCAATTCTTACCGAAAAATGTATCGAAAAAAACTTTGCTGTTCAGATTGCGTTTAATTATGTATCCGACGATGAAATGGATTTTAAAGCTATTCAGTCGAAAATGCAACTTGCCTTACAGCGTATTGCCGATAAAATTTAATTTGATTGCCAACCCACTTTTCAACTATCCCGACAGTTATGAATCTGAAAAAAATTCTTCGACACATAGCTCTGATTCCTGTGTACTTTTATCGTTACAGCATATCGCCTCTCCTCCATTCCAGATGCAGGTACACACCCACATGTTCGCAATACACTGTGGAGGCAGTATTGAAACACGGAATTATTAAAGGTGGCTGGCTGGCCGTAAAACGCATTTCGAGTTGTCATCCCTGGGGAGGCAGTGGCTACGACCCGGTTCCGTGACAGCACAAAAACAGTTACATCTATTTGCTACATTTCGCAAAAAGCGTATCTTTGCTAACACTCATTTTCAAAAGTGTCGTTCCTGATTTGAATTATTCACGAAAAAATATTCTACTTAAGCCAATTTCACTGATATATGGCTTAATAACCGGCATACGAAACTGGCTATACGACAACGGAATATCCAAATCCACTTCGTTCAGGCTTCCCATTATTTCGGTAGGAAACCTTGCAGTGGGTGGCACAGGGAAAACTCCTCATGTAGAATACATTGTAAATCTCTTCGGCAATAACTCCCAAATTGCAACCCTAAGCAGAGGATACAAGCGAAAAACAAAAGGCTTTGTATTGGCCAACGAAAATTCGGACAGTAAAGAAATTGGCGACGAGCCTTATCAAATTTATATCAAAAACAAACATCTCCATGTAGCCGTCGACGAAAATCGGGTTCACGGAGTGACTAAACTCAGGGATTTATTTCCGGATTTGGAACTCATCCTACTGGACGATGCTTTTCAGCACAGACAAATAAAAGCGGGCTTATCGATACTTCTGACTGACTACTCAAATCTTTACACAAAAGACACTTATCTGCCAACAGGCAATCTGAGAGAAAGCAGCAAAGGGAGCAAAAGGGCCGATATAATTATTGTAACCAAATGTCCGGAGCAAATGCCATCCATTGACATGCGTTTGATCGAAACCGAGCTAAAACTGCTGCCCTATCAGTCATTATATTTTTCAAATTATCGTTATTCCGAAATAGAACCTGTTTTCCCCGATAAAATTGTGGATAAAACAAATTTAGAGCTTGTAAAAAAATCAAAAACTGCTATTTTACTCGTTGCAGGCATTGCTCATCCTCAGGCATTGTGCACCTACCTGAACCAATACACAAGCACTTTCGATGCTCTGATTTTTCCGGATCATTATTCTTTTCAACGCAAGGATATAAAATTGGTAAACGAAAAGCTTGACAAATTGAACACAACTGACAAAATAATTATTGTTACTGAAAAAGATGCAGCACGCATTGTTTCTCAGGCAGATGAATGGAGTTCGTTCCAGCATTTACTCTACAAATTACCTATTAAAGTTAATATATTAAACAATCAGGAAAGTAATTTTAAAACTAAAATTTACAACTATGTTACAGAAGATTCAAGAAACAGCAGACTTTTTAAAGTCGAAAATAAAAACAAATCCTAAAACAGGGATTATACTTGGTACCGGTTTAGGAAACCTTGTAACTCAGATTACTGAAACTACAGAAATTCCCTACGAAACAATTCCAAATTTCCCGGTATCGACAGTGGAAGGACACAGTGGCAAACTCATTGTAGGGCTATTGGGAGGCGTCGAAGTTGTGGCTATGCAAGGTCGCTTTCACTATTACGAAGGCTACGACATGAAGGCAGTTACCTTTCCGGTACGCGTAATGAAGGCGCTTGGAATAGAAAATTTACTCGTTTCGAATGCTTCGGGAGGAGTTCATCCCGATTTCGAAATCGGCGATTTAATGATCATTACAGATCATCTCAACCTGTTCCCCGAACATCCGTTGCGTGGTAAAAATTTTGCGGAACTTGGCCCGCGTTTCCCCGATATGAGCAACGCTTATTCGAAGGAATTGATTGTAAAAGCAAAGAATATTGCGGCTAAAAACAATATCAAAGTTGTAGAAGGTGTTTACGTAGGAACTACCGGCCCCACTTTCGAAACACCGGCCGAGTATAAATATTTTCGCACCATTGGCGGAGATGCCGTAGGGATGAGCACAGTTCCGGAAGTTATCGTAGCCAATCATTCAGGAATGAAAGTATTTGGAATGTCCATCATTACCGACCTGGGCGTACCGGGTAAAATTGTGGAAGTAACACACGAGGAAGTTCAGGAAATTGGCAACAAAGTACAACCATTAATGACATTGATAATGAAAGAATTGGTAAAAGAATTATAGTTCTTTTACGTCCATCAACAAGTAAAGCGAGCTGCCCCAAAAGGCAGCTCGCTTTGTTTTTATGCGAATTTTAAAATTTCACATTTAAATTCATTCACAAATCATAGTTTTTTCAATTCAATTTGATTAAATTTGCAAACGAATCCAATCTAGCTGTAAGTTTTTAAGCGAATATACTTAAAAAAACATGTAAAAATCACATTTTAATCCGTTAGGATTATATTAAAAATTATTGTTGTCCGATAAAAGTTTCGATATAAAATAAAAAAAGGAGCCAA
>CAYMHE010000072.1:1462-14565 GCA_964390175.1 uncultured Paludibacter sp. | reverse complement strand
GAGACCTTTATTTAAGTCAACAAGTTTACGGCGGAGTAATGGTTTTATCACCACATCCGTTTCAGCCTGACGACCCGTAGTGTCACTCTCCAGACAATTGATATGGCGGTAACCGAGGTTATGCGTGAACACCTCAATAATTGCCTTTTCTATTTGATCTTCCGATATATAATTTGCCATTTCCGTTTCCTGATTAAGCAGAAAGTGTTTGTAATACAGATATATACGTTTTGTTTCCTTTTTCCGATTATGGAAGTAATGAAACACAATAATTATGTAATTACTCTATTTTGTACCTCAACTCTAAGTTGCCATTTTTGCAAAGAACATTGCAAAGAAGAATTCACAATACTTTCCAATATCCGGATTTTCCTGAACCTTCCCGCTTCAATATACCTGCTTTTTTCATGGCTGTTATATGGTATTGAACACCTTTATAGCTAATCCCCGGCATCGTTGCAAGTTCTGTTATCGTAATGTCTTTATTTGAAATTATATAATTAATAATTTTATTCCGGCTATCAACTTTATCACCTGGTTTATCACCTGGTTTATCGCCTAATTTATCGCCAAAAGAATTTTGCTTTTACTATCTGATTAATAACAGGGTATGCTTTACCCCGTAATTTACCCCGTAAATTGTGGCATAAGATTTTATTATTCTATAATTTCCCAACTACCCATTTTAGTAGAACCAATTCTAACCAGCTTACCCTGCTCCTTTAATTTAGTCAAATGATATTCAACACCTCTACGTGTAAGTCCGGTAGCATTTGACATTTCCTTTGCAGTGACTTTAGGGTTTGATTTTATTAATGTTATAATTGTTTTTACAGCAGTTTCTTCCACAGTTTCTTCCACAGTTTCTTCCACAGTTTCTTCCACAGTTTTTGCGGAACGTAATAATATAACCGTAAACATACCATCCGTATTATAAACCGGGTTGGTCAGTCCGGCAGTTTTCATCAAATCATTCATCCGGTTTATGCCCGAGCCAACCTGCTCCACCAAATGCATACGGGCAAAAAGCCCAAAATAAGCGGATTGCGTGAATGACTTTTTTTGCCAAAATCAGCTAATGGTATGGCACTAACCAATCCACCGGGATTGGATATTTCCACCCGATCATCGAAAAGTTCAACAAGTGTTTTTGCGCCTTTGTCGTAATAATCGCGGTGAGCCAGTGCATTTACAATGGCCTCTTTGAATACCGTTTCGGGAATTTCCCATATTTCTTTACGTGGTCCCGAACCTTGCCCCTCAATATCGTATGCCACATTCAGTTTCGTGCGAAGCCACTCCATTGCTTGCCGAAACTGTGCATGGAGATTGCCACCGTAAGGTTTGTCGTCGATAATATAGCGTTTATCCGTACCTCTGTAAGCCACACAACGAATAATAGCAGTATCAATTATCTGTTCGGGGTTTTTCCCGAAAAACAACACAGCACCGTTCTTAAACAGACCATTGTCGTTCAGAAGTTTCAGGTTGCCGAAAAGCTGTTTGTCGGACACCGAACTGCCTAACCGTGCTTCTGTTTTGAAAAGTTGCAGCAGGTCGGCATCCACCATACTATTTGGGTCAAATTCCGGGCACGATACTTCGTCGAAATCTATTTTACCCGATTGCTGAAAGAAATCGCGCATTTGCTCTGCTGTAGTGAGTTTTTGCGAGTTAGGACCGATACGCACATAAATTGCACCCGAAAGCACATAAGGCTTATTAGCTCCCGACGGAACTTCGACAACTCCAATCTGTTTGCCATCAACTTCCACCATCGTAAGCGTACAATGCAGCGCAGGGGTAATTTCGCCTATTGAATTTTGAATGGCCGACCGTTTGGCATTGTCGATACTTACACCTTTCAGGTTATTATTATCGTCAATACCTATCAGCAATACACCTCCGGCAGCATTGGCAAACGCACATACCTCTTCGCTCAGCTCCTTTACTTTAGCGGGAACCGACACCTTAAATTCTGCATTGTAACCTTCGCCACCGGCTATCAGTAATTGTATATCTTCGGGTGTAACCATAGTTGTTTTTTTTATTTCAGCTCCAGTTTCCCACTTATCAACCGTGGCAACAAACGGTCACGAATTTGACGAAGCTGGGTGTTTTGCTCATCAAGATTACTAACCATTTCAAAAATCGGTTTTATTATTTTATCGAACTCGTTAATTACAGATTTATCTGGAATTAAAATAAAAAGCGAATATGCTTGATTTCTACTTAATCCAGGTACAGCTGCATCAGCTTCAATAAAATGTTGTTGTTGCAAATTGAAATATGTAACTGTCTTTACATGATTATAATATCTTTCCAATTGGCCAGATAGCAGAGTTGAGCTTATCTTTATCAGACAGTTCATCCTCCTCTTTCAATGGCTTTTTTTATTTCCCTGTCGAAATCGCTTTCGTAGGTTTTATCCTGAAGAACCCTGAATTTATCATATTCTTCTTCGGCTTTAAGTTTTGCTTCCAACATACTAACCCTACCTTTATCTCTGAGAATTGGGTAATTGGAAAGTTCCAGAAATCCATCGATAAATTTTACCCATTGCTGCATGTTAAAGGCTATGCCGCGTTGAGCGTTGTTTTCTGCCAAATCCAGATATGCAGAAACAATACGGTTTAGCTCTGTAACATGCTGGTGCGATAAATAATTTTTAGCCACAGCCACATCGGTTTTCAGAATTTTCCCATCAGGTGCTGCCTTCCATGTTTTTAACCCCATATACAATTTAGTGGCATCGGCTTCGGTATAGATTATTTCAGCGGCAGTTTGTCCGGTTATTGCCCAATGCAATTTGTTCTGAACGGCAGCAAAAAAATCCTTTGTTTGCGGGCTATTTTTATCATAATCGGTACTGAGCGCATATATATCGGTTATTTTCTGATAAAAACGTCGTTCGCTCGAGCGGATTTCGCGAATTCGTTCCAGTAATTCGTCAAAATAATCCTGTCCAAAACTTTTACCCTGCTTCAATCGTTCATCGTCCATCACAAAACCTTTGATAATAAATTCGTTCAGTGTTTGAGTGGCCCATTTCCTGAAATCGGTTGCCTGAGCCGAATTTACACGATAACCAACTGCAAGAATTGCTTCGAGACGATAAAATTCCACCGACCTTGAGACCTCTCGTTTTCCTTCTTTTTGAACTGTTTCCAAAATGGAAACAGTTGAAGCTGCTTCGAGCTCTCCCGTTTCAAAAATATTCTTCAAATGCTTACTTATCGCAGGTACATTTACACCAAACAATTCAGCCATGGCCTTTTGGGTAAGCCAAAAAGTACCATCCTGAAAAAAAACACTTACTTTGGCTTTTTTATCAGTGCTACTGAACAACAATATATTTTTTGTTTGCATATCTTCTCAGTTTTCCAATTATACAATCGAATTCGTCTTGACTTTTTTGGGGACACAATCCCGTTCCGCGAAATCTTGCTTTATCCTTACCCTTTTCTCATAACCGCCTTATTATAAAGTTTTATCTTTCCTATTCAAACGCTATCTTCGGTTCACTCAAAACACTCACATCCACTTTTGTATCGTATGGCTTCGGGGTGGATGCTGTAACGCACCGGTCATTTTCGGGCAGGCACTCCACCTCGCAGAAATCATGACGTAGCACTATCGGTTTTAGTGAGAGCGTCACTCAAAGTGACACCCTCACTGACGCGCAAATGCTGAAACCCTCTTATTGCCAACCGTGCGCAAAGGTATAGTTTTCGGCAAACAATATAGCTTCTTCCAGTGTAAAACCATCGCCTACAGGGTCTAAATCATTATCATCCAACATACGGTAAATCATCTCATCTTCATCCCCATCCATATAATCATACTCCACCACATGTAAACCGTTTTTGCGATATAATTCGTCGACGGTTAATGAAAGGTTTGCTGTAAGCATTTTCATTACACGAAGGAGGCGTTCGAATTTTGATTGATATATAAATTTTGTTTAATTGCATTATTAGTGCAGTATTAAAGCATAATTAAAGCAAATCCTCTTTTTCTTACAAACTTTGCTTTAATTGATACTTCATACCCCGGGTACCACCTGTAGTTTCTAAAATATTCTTATCAACCATAGTTTTCAACATTCTTTTCACTTTAAACTGATTTATTTCTAAACCTATACGACTATGTATATCGCTAAAACCACTATTAGGATATGATTTTAAATCTTTAAAAATAAGCTCTTCCAACCTGTAATCTTCAATATTTTTGAGATTAGTTTTACCTTTAAAGTTTATTTTGCGTATAAACTCAGGATTAACTGCATATTGAGTACCTTTCCCTTTGCCCGTTTTAATAATTAATTCCATTTCAACCAAACGACCCAACCAGTTTCTTAGACCTGCTTCTTCGTTCTGATTGAGAATGCTTGAAATCTCGACAGCAGTATATGATTGTTGTTGAGCCAATAAGCCCAACGATATTACTTCTTTTTGCTTTAATGAAAATTCAGAACTGGCTTTATCCATTAAGCGAACCACCTCTTTACTTATAAATTGTTTTTTTACAATCACCGTAACTCTTTCATCTGTTTCCTTTACAATGGGCAATGGCTTTCCACTACCCAGCAGGAGCGCGTAAACCAAATCGAATCCACTACCTTCTCTTTCCATTAAGCCAAGGTCGTAAAACGCTTTAGAAATATGTTCGTTTCGTCTGATTGATTGATTCAGAATGTTTTTTGGGGTTACACCATAAGGAAGCCTGCCCGGACTATGAATCTCCAAACGGTCGGGGTAAATATTTATGAAGATATCGCCTCTTGTGGTGTATGTACGGTGAACTAATGCGTTTACGACCAATTCGCGCACCACTTCGATAGGAAAGAATGGAATGTTTTTACGGAACATACCTTCTGATATTTCAATGCTCTCCTGCCAATCGGGAACATCGTTCAACACTCTTTCTAAAAGTTCTTTGGGATTCGAATAATAATCGTCGAGCAATAGCTTCCATATTTTTTCATCTTTGTCGTCGTAGCGAATTATTTGAATGGCAGGTGGATACAATATTGAAGCTCTGTCGTTCCGTTTGCCTATCCATAAAATACCCAGGTTCGTGAGAAAACCACTCTTTTGAAAGAAATAAAAGTCCAGAATTTCGTCATCACTCATCTCTTTAATAAATGAACTTACTCTTTTTGAATTTCGCACATCAACCAGAAACGTTCTGCGTTTTTGATCATCATATTCTGTGGCTGGAATTCGTTTCGTAATTTGCTCTTCCCATACAAAAGCATTTTTATCGGCAGCCAACCGGGCCATTTCGTCGGGAGGTATGGGTTTGCACTCATCGTGCACACGAATATAATACTTGCCGTCGGTGGTGCAAGCAATGGTCTGAGCATTACGAAAAACCTGAACCTTTAGAAATTCAGATTTGTTATCGGCGACTTCAATGGTAATGGCAACCGCCACATTTACTGTGCGGTTAGCTATGTTTTTCTGTATCAGATCGGGCAAATTTCTGTCAGATACTTTTTGGTTTGATGGTGGCAGACTGTCCTTGTCTTCAATTCCTATATAAATAGAACCACCCTGAGCATTAGCAAAACTTACACAATCTTTTGCCAATTCGTCCCAATCGGTATTTCTGCCTTTCAAAAACATAAGCGATTTCTTATCTGTGTTTTTATTTTCTTCCATATTGTTTGCTTTGTTATAGCTCTGATAAATTTGAGTGTATATAAGTTTTGAACTTATGAATAACATAGAGTGCGGATTCGCGCTGTTTTTTTTTACCCTGCAGCTAACTTTTCTGTATTTGGCAGGCTTCACAGAAAAGTGCCGGCGGGGGGTATAATGCTGTCAATTATATTCCATATTATGCGCAAGGGCGTAGTTTTCGGCAAACAAAATAGCTTCTTCCAGTGTAAAACCATCACCTACAGGGTCTAAATCATTATCATCCAACATACGGTAAATCATCTCATCTTCATCCCCATCCATATAATAATATTCCACCACATGCAAACCGTTTTTGCGATATAATTCGGCACTCGTTTCAGTATCTTTATCTAAAAATAATTTGTGGTCGTTTAACACTTTATAAGTAGCAGCCTCAAAGCCCAACCATTCAATCTTTCTCCAGATACAATTCAGGCAAGACTATTTTAATCTCATTATCCGAACCTTCTTTACGCCAATACACGACAAAGTTAACTTTAGCTTCTTTTAATTGATAACCTTTATCAGCATGGTATTTCAGAGCATCTACTGTTTTTTGCGAAAATTTCAGTACCAAATCACCATTAGAATTTGCACAACCTTCTTCTTTGATTATCAAAGCATCTCCGCTGATAATATTTCTGATTCTATTTTGTACATATTCAAAATAACCCAGATTTACATCTCTGTGGGATAAGTGCATTGAAATACCATTTGGCGTTAGATAAACTGATTTATTTTCGATTCTATCAACCAAAACCCGAGAAGGTGTATCCAGAATATAGGAATTCAAGTGGATAGTCAAATTCTTTTTGGCACGGGTCATTCCTACATACAAAACCCGTTTGGCTTCATCGCTTTCGACATTATAATTATCCAGCATGACAAAAACATTATCAAACTCTTTCCCTTTTGCCTTATGAATAGTTGAAACAAATACTGTATCCCCATTCTCGTTGTAGAAATCCTCTAGTTTTGACTCCCTGACAAAGGTTTCAAAATCTGATTTGTATTTCTTTTTAGGATTACAGTCCTCAAAGTCTCTGATTAAGTTCAAACACATATCTAACCGACTGCTCTTTCTGAAAAGATTAGTTATTTCCTTTTTAGCAGTGTCCCATGCATCATCAGAAATAACAAACATATCGTCTGTCAGATTCAACAATTGAATAAAGCATCTTATTTCAAGCACATGGTACAAACTGAAACCATCATTCGATTGAATCAACTTGGCCTGAACATTATTTTTGAGCAACAGACCTGCAACCTGTAATGCTTCTTCGTTTGTTTTGGTAAGTACACAAGTGGTACCCGATAAACCTGTGAACAGTATATCATTCACTAATGGTATAATCAGGTTGTTGGTATAGTAACGAACTACTTTTAAAGATCCGTTATCCCTTTGTCGGGCAAAAATATCGGTACTTTTCAGTCTGTGTTTAATTTGTTTGGAGAACTCGTTGGTATATTCTACCAAATTGTTTTTACTCCTGTAATTTTCCAAAAGTTCGTGTCTCGTCGCCTTATTATTAGATATAAAGCTCTCCAGATATTTAGAGCTTGATCCTCTGAATTCATATATATTCTGATCGTCGTCGCCAACTGCAATTACACGCATCTCCTCGTTCAGTTCCATCAGAGTACATATCAAGTTGTATTCATCTTCATTCATATCCTGCGCTTCATCAATCACCAATACTGTTTTGGTAATATGACTGATTTCAACCTCATTATCTCTGATTTTCTGAATGGTTCTTTTCAAAATATCATCCGATTTTTCAAGACTGCCAACCTTTCCCATTAAATCGAAACAAAAAGAATGAAATGTTTTTATATCAACAAAATAAGCCGCATTTCCTATCAATTTATAAAGACGCTTTTTAAACTCCGTTACTGCCGCTCTCGAAAAGGTCAACATCAATAACTGTTCATGTTTTACATCTTCCATTAGCAACAGAGAAGCCAGTTTATGTACCAGAACTCTGGTTTTCCCACTTCCCGGACCTGCAGCAACAGCTATGTATTTTGATTCATTGTCGTTGATAATACTCAGTTGAGTTGGTGACAATTCGCCAAACAGTTGTCTGAACTTGGTTGGCGTCATCTTCATTTTCAATGTATCAGCTTTACTTCCAGGAAAATATCTATTTAAAAACGAACTATAGTTTAGTTGAAAGTAGTCATCCACAAATTGCAAAGCGCTTCTGTAGTCGTCAATCATTTTTTTAGCATACTCGCCAACTATATGTATTTGCTGTACTTTTTGTTCATAGAACTGATTCAACTTTTCGTAGTCATCTTTGGTGTATTTTTTTCGGTTATCCTGCTCTAATCTGTCAATTGTCAACCTGTTATATACAACCAAAAAACCACCTTCAATTTTTATTGCTTCAATTCGCGAAAGATAAAACAACGCATCTTCCACATCATCCAGATCGACATTCAACTTAAACAAGCTAAGCCCCGATTCATAGGCCATTTTTAGCTCAAGCACAGAGAATTCAACCATCAATTCTTCTTTGTTCAAATCATCATTTGTACTTAGCTTATTGCATTTATCATACAAATATTCAATGATAAACCGAATCATTTCGTGCCGTTTCTCAAGCTTATTACGAAGTGTTTCCTGAGCATGCAGACCCACAACAACGATATGATTTTTTGTGTATTCAAGATTTCTCCGCTTTATCCAGTTTTTAATAGCCCAGAAATTCAGTATCGTTTTTATTTTATTGATATTGACATCTGTACAACCATCCAATTCTGCTTCTTCGTTAAGTGCCTTGATATTGAATGTTTTTTCTTCTTCCCCTATCTTCGGAAGCATAAATTTCTCAATCCGACAATATGACTCAACTATATTTAACGAACGGTTTAGTTGCTCACCTCGCTTGATATATGCTGTTAAATCTTTTGCATCACCTAAAATCTTTTCTTCCCGTAAAAGTGTAATAATATTGATAACCTCTTCTTTTACAATTCCGAGATCATCACTAATATAATCGACTCTTGATTCGGCTTCTTCATCCGAATTTTGTTTACGGCTCTTACTGGATAAAAGCTTTTTGATAATTCTTACCCCTTTTTCTTTTTGAGGTTCAAGAAACTTATCCGAACGATTAATTTTTTCTATGGCTTCCTGCGCGTTCTTGCACAAGATACTATTAGCAAAAACACGTGGCATATTTTGTCCGCGTTTCAGGTAACCGGCATCTTCCAAAGCTGCTATGGCCGTCGTCACACGAGTCTCTATTTCGGCTACACTTTCATCCCAACCGGCTTTTCGAGCTATTTCAAGAGCCGAATGTGATACAGAAGATCTGAATCGGGTGATCTCTTTAATGGCTTTCCATATTTGCTGAATCTCTCGAATTGAGAGTTTTGTTTGGTTTAACAGAATAAAGTGTTTACTCAAATCTTCTTCGTTAAATAACACAAAACAATCTGCTACTATCTTTTCATCTCTACCGGCACGTCCAGCTTCCTGAATATAGTTTTCGAGCGAATCGGAGATTTCGAAGTGAATCACCATTCCCACGTCTTTTTTATCCACCCCCATACCAAATGCCGAAGTAGCGACCATTATCTGTACTTCACCTTCGATAAATGCATTTTGGTTGGCTGTTTTTTCCTGTGCATCCATTTTGCCATGATAAGGCCGTGCACTGAATCCATCTTTAGCCAGCCGTTCTGCTAATGAGTAAGCCTTACGGGTTCGTGATACATAAATAATCGTCGGACAGTTCTTTTCTTCAATCAAATCCCTGACGGTCTGATATTTTTCCTCTTCGTCATTTTTCTCAAAAACCTTATATGTGAGATTGGTTCTCGAAGCCTTAGAACTAAACACTTCGAGCTCTAAAGACAGTTTCTGTCTGAAATACTGTAAAATATCTTCGATTACCTTCTGTTTGGCTGTAGCCGTAAAACAGGATACAGGAATCCCATCTTCCAGATTTTTCTTTTCCTGAATATTTCGGATAAAGTCACCGATATACAAATAATCTACTCTAAAATCTTGTCCCCATGCAGAGAAACAGTGTGCTTCGTCTATTACAAAACGTACAATTTTTCTACCCAAAATCAACCGTTCAATCGACTTCGAACGCAAAGATTCGGGTGATAAATACAGGATTGAGGCAGAACCATCCTCCACACGCTCAAATGATTTGGCGCGTTCTATCGGGTCGAGCAGTCCATTGATAGTTACCGCTTCGGTAATACCGTTTTTTTCCAAATTATCTACCTGATCCTTCATCAACGATTGAAGAGGCGAAATAACAATGGTTAGCCCATTGGTACTGTCGCCACTCATTAAAGCAGGCACCTGAAAAGTAATTGACTTTCCACCTCCGGTAGGGAATATTGCGAGTAAAGATTTATTATCAACAGCAGCCTTTACAGCCTTTTCCTGCAAAGGTTCTCCGCCATAAATACGATAACTATCAAAACCAAAAAAACGCTTCAGACCTCTGTGTATATCAAGCGAAGTATTACAATATGCACATCCACTTATACAAGGTCTGTTTCGGAGTTGCATCATTAATCTTTCTACTTCCGGATAGTTTTTTAGCACCCAGGGTGGCGTTATTGAATGTAGCTTTTTAAAATGGACAAACGAGTGTATCAGCGACAAACAATAAGCCAGTTCAACAGGTCGTTGCACTATCATTGCTGTCAAATTAGCATTTTCGCAGATTTCATTCTCAAAACACTTACGAATCAATGTTTCTACCCGCTGATTGTCGCATTTGTAACCTATATAACGAAAGAACGAACGAAACTCTCTTTTATCCCAAAGCAAAAGATAAAGAATTTGTTTCAACCTTTCATCTAAACGCTGAAACGCTGAAACCTCATCATAAAACAAATCGCGTGCTTTTATGGCATCGTTAAGAGGATTATTCATCTCCTCCGTCTGAAGCTTATCATCTTTTAAAAGACCATGATAAGGTTTTGTTGGAAAGAGTAATGGAGATAAGTGCAAAGTATCTATAGCGCCTTTCAATTGCAGTTCTGGCTGGCGCAGCTGTTGACCAATGTATTTTAAATCGTGGTTCAGAATATTATGACCACAGATATATTCAGTTCCATTCAAAAACTGAATAAATTCAGATAGAGAAGCCTTATGAAATGTATTTCCATCGCTTTTGATGCTGCCAATATCCAACACCTTTCTGGTCTTGGGATCAATTTCAGTATCTATAAATGCAATAGAATTCATAAACAAATGTGTTAAAATTCAATACCCCTGCCTCTCCTTTATCACCCCTCTTACTCCACCTCTCGGATTTTCCACATCGCCTTTGAAGCGGGGTATCAGGTGGATATGCACATGAAAGATGCTTTGTCCGGCTGCTTCGCCTACATTGATGCCCACATTAAAACCATCAGGGTTAAAGCGTTTTTGAATCAGCTTTTTACAACGGTTTACCACCAGCCACAATGCCCGTTGTTCGTGTATGCTTAGTTCGAAATAATCGGCTACATGGCGTTTGGGTATTATCAGTGTGTGTCCGGGGTTTACAGGATAGCTGTCGAGAAATGCTACGGCTGTGGCTGTTTCGGTGATAAGTTCTTTTCCGCTTTCGAGATTGCAAAACACACATTCACTCTTTTTCTTTATGGTTTGATTGTAATGGCAGTATTCGTAAATCTCACAATTGTCGTTTGCAAATATACTTTTATAGGGTAAGAGCACATTGCTCTGATATGTGGGTAATTTATGCACATAGTGTGTGCGGAATCCTTCACTTTTCAAATCACGTCGCACAGCAAAGTAAGCTTTCCCTGTGGGTTTCAGCAGTTCGGCGACCGACATAAGCACTTCGGCCTGTTCGTTGGGTTCAAGCACATTCAGCACATAATTGCAAATGATAGTGTCGAAGCGTTTTTCGGGGTATTCAGGTCTGTAATGGTTGTCGTAACCTGCTGTATTGTAACCCTGTGCTTTTAGCTCATCGGTATCGTAGCCAAAACCGCAACCGAAATCGAGAATTTCGCCTTTCAACAGATGATTCTGTTTGAGCCAGCGCGTGGGAAACGACATTGAAGTACGCTCAATAGCCGTCAGGTGTGGGTTGTTGACAATCTTTTTCATAACCGGAATGTATTTTGCCAGTATTTGAAACCCATATTTTCGGCTATCTGTACCATTGGCGAAAAAGTTTTCTGAAACACATTCAGAAAATCGTTTTCCTGTAAGCGTATCAGCTCCGGAATTGAATCGTGCAATGTGAGATAGTCCTCCAGTAATTTGTTATTCGGATTTTTAGGATAAAGGGCCTGTATGGCCTGTTGATGCGCACGGGCAAATGGTCGTAGATAATCACCTAACACAGGTAGATTATTGCTTTTGGAGGAATTAATGCTTGCATCGGCAGGCAGTAAGTTCCACAATAAATTATGCGATACAAAGCTCCAGGGCACAAAATGGTCCAAATCGTAGCTTCTCTTATAAAGCTCTTTTCCGGTATAAATACATTTCATTGACCCGTTCAGGTCGATATATGCATCCCAGAAATTCCGCTGTTTTATAAGCGACTCTCGTTGGATGGGTTTTACAAGTTTGGAGGAGACATCGGGCACATTCGGATTTCGTTTCTGCAGAAAGACAGTCAGATTCCAGAATGTAAAATCCATTAATACAGGATAGTTATCGTTCAGATACTGTTCCCATTCGGGATTAATCTCAATGGTGTCGGCTTTGATAGCATACAGGCAGTTGTTTGTGTACGCTTGCGATAGACTTACCACTTCGTTGTCGGTAGTATAGTTTATCCATGGCGAAAGAAAGCGATAAGGAACATTCAGCGTAAACACCCGCAACAATGCTTTTACACGGGGCATATTCAGACTGTCGAGCAGTTGCTTTTTGATATCAGCCTTTCGGGCATCGATTGGAATATTGAGCTCCTGCTGCAATGCCACAACCTGCTGATACAGAGAATCCGCTTTCCCGAACGACAACCGGAAATAATGAATCGGATACCAGGCTTCAGCCACCATTCCGGCAATAATCTCCCAAAAGGATATCTGGCGACGCTGCTCTTTCACCACGATATCGAGTATCGACACAAACCAATAATACTTGTAGGTGGCTACCGTATTACTGAAAATTTGTCCGATTACCTTTCTCTCATTTGTGATTTCTTCAGCAAACAACATAAAATTATCCGGTTATAGATTTGTTTATATTTGGTTTAATTTTCACATCCACAAAGCTACAAAAAATAATTTACATTTTGTCAAATCACATTAACTATGTATCTATACAAAAAAACCTCAAATACAATTGCAGGTTTCAGCAGCAGTGAGGGTGTCACTCAGAGTGGCGCCCTCACTTGCATGGGCTTTGTTTAAGAGTTTAAGGGGTTCCGGATTCCGGAGTTTATCTCCCTTTAGTCGATGACCGTT
>CAYMHE010000072.1:0-1362 GCA_964390175.1 uncultured Paludibacter sp. | reverse complement strand
AGAGTTTAAGGGGTTCCGGATTCCGGAGTTTATCTCCCTTTAGTCGATGACCGTTGGTTCGCGTCTGTCTCAGTGAGCGGGTCACTCAAAGTGACCCGCTCACTTGCCACATCACCCTCATTCTTCATTCTCAATTATCAATTGCAAATTGTAAATTATCAACTATCCCCTGTCATTCCACTCCCAGCACCATGCCACCACCCACACCACGCACAGGCATAATATGGCCAAAGGCATCGGGTGCACCAAACTCAAGCACCACCGTAAGCACCAGACTGTCGGAGTCGTTGAAAATGGGGTAAGGATGCTCCGCTGTACCGGCAGTGGGAGTGCCACTCGAAGTGGCGCCCCCACTTGTTGTTTGTTGAGTGACGCCCTCACTTGCTACACTTTCAGCTATCAGCGCCAGTCTTAGCTCCTGCTCCGGCACCGAGCCCTGCGTGCTGTACCACTCCGTGCTGCAGGTCCGGTAACCCTGCCCGAGTTTATCGTGCACCGGTTCGTAGCCCAGGGTTTGCGGATTGAGGGTCATATCGGTCACTATGCCCAGTGCAGCAGTTATACGGAAATAGCTAAAGGCCGTGCGTGTGTCGGGCATATTCAGTCCAAAGCTACAGGCAAAAGCCGGTATTTGCAGCACAGCTTCCTGCCGCTGTCGCACCAGCGTGTAAGCGAGCGGCACCCTGAGCATTGAGGCAAAGCGCGTTGTCCGTCCAAAGTCGAAGCCTTTCAGCAAAAACCGATAGGCCGAAAAGCGTATGTCGCGCTCACCCACAGGATGCAGGGCATCGGTTTTCTGTATGTCCTTCGCCAGCTTACTGAGTGCCGACGAAAGATTATATTCGGCCACATGCTCCAGTCCGTAAAAGGCCATGCGTATCTGTTTGCCCATTTTGGAGCATCCCCCGAACTCCTTATTCGCTTTGCGCAAACCCGCAAAAGCCGGGTCGCGTTTTATCTTCTCCTTCGTGGCTCCACCCTTGGTGCGCACAATAATACCGTCGGAGCCCTTCCGCGTATAAAACGACAGATTCTTAAGATTCCCTGTAATCTGATCGAGATTTTTTACCCTTGCCATAATATGTATGTTTATGGATATTTCTTTGTTTGCTGTATCACAGCAGATTTTGGTTTCAAATGTAGTATAATTATTTATAAATAAGAAATAAATAGCATATAATATGCAATTGTAGGAGCGTTTTATATGCGTTTTATATGCATTTTATATCCGTTTTATATGCGTTTTATATCATAACGAAAAGAGGCACAGGAGAGGTGAAGCAAGGTTTTGAGTTTTGAGATTTGAGATTTGAGTTATGAGATTTGAAGATTATCCACAGATTACACAGATTAACACAGAAG
>CAYMHE010000071.1:0-14678 GCA_964390175.1 uncultured Paludibacter sp. | reverse complement strand
TTCTGCAAAATTGCTGAGAACTATTTTTTTGTCAATTTCCTTTCTGCAAAATTGCAGACAACTATTTTTTCGTCAAATATGTATCTGCACAAATGCTGAAAACTATTTTTCCATTAAAAATCCGTATCAGCACGGTGATAGAACGATATTTTTTTGTTGATGATCCTTTGAATTGTATTGTAAAAATTTTCAGCACAAAGAAATTAAATTAGCATTGTATGCCAAAATATAAAAATCATAAATTTATATGAATTTACCAATCCATAGAAATTAGCTGAAAATCGGACAAAATTTCAATCCAAACCCTTTGATTGGTTCGGATTTGAAACATCGGGTAGGTTCTTGATCGTTTTTAAATAAAACGCGGGGGTTACGCCTACATGTCTTTTGAAGGCTTCGTTGAAAACGGAATAGGAATGATACCCAAGGCGCAGGTATAATTCTTTTAGAGGCAAGCGATTGTTCGGGTCCGATAATATTTGTTTTGCTTCATTGATTCGAAGACTGTTGATAAAGGTATTGAAGTTCATGGTATAGCGCTCGTTGATAAACTGCGAAAAGTAAGAGCGATTGGTGTGGCATTTTTGTGCCAGCATTTTCAACGTAATATCGGGGGTTATAAATATCTTTATATCTAACTGGTAGTTCAACGCAGTTTCGATTTGACTTTTTATCTTTTCGTCGAGCAGGATATGGTTATGTTTTGAATCATTTTTGCTTTCGTCATTCAGGGTATTATCTTCGTAGGGTTCCAGGGGCAATGTTATATTTACGTTCTGCAAGCTCTGAAAAACCAACTGTTTGTACGCTTTGTTTTTGATTTTGTATAAGATATAAATCACTATTAATGCTGCAAAAATAATACTACCTACAATGATGATAAGGATGTTAAGTCTGTCTTTATTTTTTATAATCTTGTTTTGCAAAACAATTCGGGATTCATTTTTCCCGGTTTCGTATTTTGTTTTAAACTCATCAATTTGGGCTTTAAGTACTCGCTGCTGGATAGATTCGTGGCCGATTATCAACATTCTGAGAAACTTTTTTGAATTTTCAGGAGTCGTTGAATTCCGGTAATAATCGTTTAATAGCCGGTCATATTCGCAAGTAAGCTGATCGAGTATTAATTCATGTTCGCCTCCTTTTGTATTGATCAACTTTAACTGCAGGCTATCAATTCTGGCGTTTTGCGAGAACAAACTAAAGCTAAGAGCTAATAAAACAAGAATTAAAGTCGTCTTCATGGTGGTAACAGATTAATTTTACATAGCTATTGATTCAGATTCAGATTTAACGTTTGAATATAATAAAACTGTAACAAGTTGTAAATAAACAGCAACATTTTATTGATAAAAACGAGAGTATTACTTAAAAGCCCAAAATTATAAATAATATTTATTAATACATAAAAAATAATGAAATATTTTTTATATTGAAAATTATTTCTATAAATATGCAAGTAAACAGCCTTATTGATTGATCTGTTTGATAAGCTATTTATATCCTAATTTATCTGTTATTGCAACCCCACTCCTCCCCTTTAAGCCTGTTTCTGCGCATCGTTTGTACCCGAATTGCTGATTTTGTAAGTGTTTTCTGTAAAAAAATGCACTGAAACCAGGTTTTATACTATTTAACCCTTTCGCGCCTAAACAATTTAGAAACAATCGGATGAATATGTTCATTCTCGGCAATGCCTTATTTGTTTTGATTTTTTAAGTTACATTTAAGCCTGTGTCGTTCAGGTTTGGCATTGGTTGGTTCAATTTTTGTTTTTCTTTGTAGCGAAATATATTTCAGGTTTCAGAATTAATTAAACACATTCATCTTTATTTTTATGAGAAAGAATTTATTAAAAAAAATCCTCTCTTCATTGACAATAGTGTTAATGCTGGTAGCAGGTGTAAGTTGTAGCGACAAAGAAGATGGTAGTGCTCAACTAAAGTTTAGCCTGACAGATGCTCCTTCGATGGAATATTCTGCTGTCAATATTGATGTTCGGGGCATTGAAGTAGGCGTAAGTGTCGCTGATAGCGTTAAGTGGGTAGCTTTGGATCTTATTCAACCCAATGTTTACAATCTGCTTGATTACCGGAATGGTAAAACCGTGCTTTTGGCCGACGCATCATTTCCTGCCGGTAAGATTTCGCAAGTGCGTTTAATTCTTGGCACGAATAACACTGTAGTTAAAAATGGTGTTTCGTATCCTTTAATAACACCATCAGGCCAGCAAAGTGGGGTGAAATTCAATTTACACCAAACCCTGGAAGCTGATATGAGTTACAATTTCGTGATTGATTTTGATGCTTCAAGATCGATTGTGGAAAAAGGGAACGCTGAGTTTCTGTTAAAGCCCGTCATTCGTACCTTTGCCGAAGCTTATGGCGCCACACTTCGCGGTTATGCTTTGCCTGCTGATGCTAAGGCTTATGTCGAAATTATTCAGGGAACAGATACACTTATGTCTATTCCTGAAACAGATGGTAAATTCCTGTTCGCCGGCATAAAAGGCGGCATTTGGAAAGTGAATGTAATAGCCACCGATGAGCTGAATGCTTATAAAGATTCTACATTTTCAACGGCTTCTATCGTGGAAGGAAAAGTAACTGATTTGGGAAATATCGTCCTGAAAAAGTAAGTTGTATAAAACAATAAATAATATGAAGCTGTCCGGAGAAATTTTTCCGGACAGCTTCACTTCATTTTTATAGGTTTCAGACATTCAGTTTCGAGACTAAAGCAGTGCAGAAACAAAAAAAACTGATTGGGAATGGATTTTTAAATCAAATTTATTTCCCGATAATTCTGTTCGAGTCACCGGTTTTTATGAGCTAATCAATTGATTATGGCAACAGGCCTTTTTTATTCTTCCTTTGTGTCAATCACCCGTCCGTACGGATATGTAGATAGAAGAGCAAATAGTCGCGCAGGTCGCTGGCTCCTTATAATACATTACGACGGAATTGCAAATTATTCCCTTTGGTCATGACCGTTGGTTCCATCAGACGTTCGCGAAGCTTTGTATGTTGAATAAGAATATCCGGTGGAACGGGAGACAAAAGAACAAAGACAATATAACTGAATAATTGAGTAACTGAGTAATTGAATAATTGAGTGACTGAAGCGGTGAACCGAACAAGAAACTTCACTAACTCCTCAATTATTAATTCTTAATTCTCTAAAACTTCGAGCTATTGCTCAAAGCGATGTTTCTATTCGCTGCGTTGCAGCTCGCTTAAAGCTCCAACGGAGCGGAAAGAAACGAGCATTTGTCCGATAGGTAATGCCAAAAGACAGGGCAATGAATATAAGACAATAGAACAAAGACAGTCAAAATGTGCCAATATGATAATATGCCAATCGTTGAAGCGTGAAAGGTCTCCGGTCAACAGTCAACAGTCTCCGGACGTTGTTGAACTGTTGAATTGTGTAACTTTTGAAGAAATGCAGGCAAAGGCAAAGCGGTCAATTGTCCCGGACTTTTAGACTTTAGACAAAAGAACAAAGACAAAAGAGCAAAGACAATGTGTCAATGTGCTAATTTAAGAGCTGGAAGTATTGAGGAATTATCACTCACCGCTTACCCCTTATCACTTATCATTTATCACTAATCACTTACTCAAAACTCAGAACTTTATCAGTCCCTCAATTTTCAATTATCAATTGCTCAGACACTCCTCAATCCCGAAAGCTTTCGGGACAAATCTTCAAATCCTCAAATTAATCTCGGAACCCGAAACTCAAAACTTCACCAACTTCTCAGTTCTCCGTTTTTAAACTTCTCTATCAATTCTCCGCCAACGCTCGCATTGGTTGGATGGTTGGGTAGGTTATCGCGGGTAAACCAGGCGGCTTCTACTATTTCATTATTGTCGATTGTAATGGGTTGATCCTCGTTGGCTTCAGCAATATACCCAATCATCAACGAACCGGACAAAGGCCAGGGCTGACTTTTATAATAGCGGATATTCTTTACATCGAGGCCAACTTCTTCCTTCACCTCTCGAATGACAGTTTCTTCTATGGTTTCACCCACGTCAACATAACCGGCAATCAACGAAAACCAACCTCCTACAAAACCGGAGTTTCGGGCAAGCAATATCTTATCATTGCTGATAATGGCAACAATAATTGCCGGTGATATTTTTGGGAAAAAGTGGGTGTGGCAATTGAGGCATACCAGTGCTCTCTCGTCGGCTTTGTGATAAGTTTTGGTTCCGCATTTTCCACAATAGCGATGTTCGGCATACCAGTTGTGCAGATGAAATCCCACAACGCTGATCCAACCAATTTCCTGTTGACCGATGGTTCTGAAAAAACCGATTTCTTTGTATTCAAAAACGGTTGCATCGGTCAGGGGTTCATCCCAAAGGATAAAACACGAAACATCGTCGAGTGTAAATAGAAATATGGTGTCGGAGTCTTCGGATATTTCCTGAAAATCCGATTTTCGGGGCAATTCAACCTTTTCCCCGTCGATCTTCATCAACAAGCTTCTCTCTTTGAAATGAAGGATAAAATCATTGTTTTCAATTTGTTTGTCGGCAAGGAAATGATTGTCGAAACGATGGGGAAATATCTCCTGAATCATGGATAGGGTAATTTTATTTCAATACTGCGTTTAACGATGCAAAGATAATTAAACAAAGTCTCTTTTGCCGCAAACGGAAACTATAAAATGCAGCACGGATTGGATTGTGTGGCAAAAACGTCTGTTTATGCTTCAATTATTTTATTTCCAGGTTCTCAGGCGATACAATTTGCGCGGATAGAGAGCGCCGACCGCGGGAAGCATAACTATTATGGGTGAGGCGTTCATTTTCTTTCTTTTCTATCGTATGTTTCTTTCACTTTTACTACATTACTTTTGTTTTTCCTCTTTGAGGTCAAAATAAGTGTTTGTCTTTTATAAACTAAAGAGCCGAACTCTGTAAATATAATGTCGTATTTTATGCCAAAGTTATTTAGCACATACGACAATCGTTCTTTGAGACTCTGAAAACAGATATAAGCGTCAAAAGGTATCCAATTATACTTTATTCTACGCCATAAAATTTCTATCAAATTCAACTCAGGCGAATAAGGTGGTAAAAAGAAGATAAACACATCTTGTTCTTCCCATTCCTGAATTTTCGCCATGAATTTATTTGATTTATGAATTGGTGAATTATCAAGTATAACAACGGTTTTTTTCTTAATTTGTGCAACAAAATTATCCATAAAACTGATTATTTTATCCGTATTAAAAGTTGTTTCAAGCATTTCAAAAAAGAGATTGTTTTTACGTGTCATTAAACCAATTACATTTAAAAATTTTCCTTTTGCAGCAGGTAAAAGTATAGGATTATCTTTTTTTTGCCATGCATAAGGCACATTGGGTGTTAATCCAAAATGACTTTCATCGCCAAAATAAATATCGATGTACCCACTGTCTTCTAAAGTTTTAAGGGATTCAATTTGACTCTGTTTGAGTTCGAATTCCAACTTATTGCGTTTGCGTTTTAAAGATAGTCGAGCTCTTTTCCAACTATAAGTGAGCATCTTTTAAAAAATTCTGCAAAGTCTTTTTGCAGATGATTATATTATGTTGCTCTTTGAAGTAAGAAACCACATTTTTTAAATTGCGACTGTGAAGTTCTACTTGTTGGGAAACCTCTTTTTCATACCCTCTCAGACGGGTTTTTACTCCTCTGCCGGGCTCGATTGAAAGAGATTCGACACCTTTTAAAACCCAACTATCAAACCACCGTTCGATAGTTCTGCGATTTACACCAAAAACCTTAGACAGGTCAATTATCGTTCGCTTTTGGTGTGATAAAAGAAGGCATTGACTCCGCTTTCTTACAGTATTATCAGTACTTGTTTTATAAAGCTGTTCTAACGCTTCAATTTCTTCTGTTTTAAGTATTATATATCTCATATTGAGACAAATATACAAATATTATTCGACAATAGCAAGAAAATACGACATTATATTATTCTTACTACTTAAGTAAGAAACTATAAGTAGAATAACATATTTGTTTAATGTTTTAATTAATTCTTTCATTTGATAAGTTGTTTTGTTGTCAATTTTTCGTAAGCACTAATAATGAATAGGAAGATTACTCCAATTAAACTGGAGAAGAATGTGAGTATCAAAATTGGGGTCGACATTATTTTCAATGTTTTCATTTCTCGGTATAACAGAGAAACAAAGATGATATTTATTAAATATTCTATTCCAACTTTAAGATATGCGGAACTGAATGAATGTGTCGCACCATCAGGTGTTTGAGTTGTCAATAAATGTGGACTCATGTACAATATGAGTGCTGTCAAAAGATAGCTTGTCACCATCGAGGAAATTACAAGTATCGAGTATTTCTTTAGTAATGTAGTCATGTTTTTAATGCTTGTTCGATATGTTTAAGCATGTTTCTTTTTGAGTAGATTTGTATTTGAGAGTCAGAATATTCTACTGTGGCTCTTTCTCCAACAAAAAAACCAAAAAATCTTCCTAATTTAGTTTTTCTTTTGTAAATGTAGCTGTCAGGTTCACTGTTTATTCTATGTAAGCCGTTTTTAGCAACCGAATTTTCTATTTGTTCTTTCAAATAGTTTACATCTGAATAATCTGTTATTTTTAAAACACCATTTCTATTCACACTATTCTGAATTACTGAGTATAAAAAAGGGAATAACAGTTGTGAAATCCAGGAACTATCATGAATGAAAGCTCCTGGTCTTCCTATATTTATTGTAAGTAAAGCAATAATCCCATTCAAAATGACAAATAATAAAATAAAATAGAGTAAAGTGTCTAATAATGACATTTTAAATAGCTTTCTTTCTGTTTTCATATCGATTTGTTTTTTTGTGCCCTTACCCCTACATTAATATATACGCATTGCCCATATATTCACTATATACTTAAGAATATCATTACGTTTATTTGCTGTATAGGGCAGTATAAGTAACAGCATGTTATTTTATCGCCCAAAGATAAATAACATATTTAACAACAGCAACATTTCAGGGGAGAAATCTTAATGATTGTTGAACTGTGTAATTGTTGAACTGTTGAAATGCCTCCGGTCAACAGTCTCCGGACTTTGTTGAATCGTTGAATTGTTGAAGCGTTGAATCGTTGAATCGTTGAATAACTGATTAACTGAATAATTGAATAACTGATTAATTGAAGCTTCTAAACTCGAAACGATGAACCCGAAACTTTGAACCCGAAACTAAATTGACATTCTTACAGCCCCTCCTGAAATTCTCAAATTCTCAAATCTTCAAATTCTCAACTCAATTGCCCCGAAACTTCACTAACTTCCTAATTATTAATTCTCAATTATTAATTATCTATCTTGTTGGGCAATGAAAAGAAAAATAATTACATTTGTAAGTCAAAAAAGTCATCTTCAATCTGAGCATCATATTAAAATGAAAAAAGAATATACATTAGACGAATTGTTGCACAAAGCGGCATCTTATTGTTCAATTTCAGAACACTGCATATCCGAAGTAAGCGATAAACTTACGGGTTGGGGCATTGCTACCACCGAAAGAGAAAAAATCATCAGCAGATTGATTCAGGATGATTTCATCAACGAAAAACGGTTCTGCGTTGCTTTTACGAAAGATAAATTTCACTTCAACAAATGGGGTAAAATAAAAATTTCGTATGCACTGAAGCAAAAAGGTTTACCCAACGATTTGATCAACAATGCACTGAAAACAATAGACGATGGCGAATACGAGGAAATGCTGGGAGTGATTCTGAAAAACAAGCTGAAAACCATTCAGTGGGAATACGAATACGAAAAACAAGGCAAACTGTTTGCTTTCGCACAATCGCGCGGTTTCGAAAGTGCTGTAATCGACAGGGTGATACGGACGATTAAATAAGTTTCGGGGGTCAATTTGAAGATTTGAAGATTTGTCCCGAAAGCTTTCGGGATTGAGGAGCTAGTGAAGTTCCGGGTTTTGAGTTCACTTCGACTTCACTTCGACTTCGCTCAGTGAACGGCTTCAATTAATCAGTTATTCAACGATTCAACGCTTCAAAAATTCAACAGTTCAACGATTCAACAAAGTCCGGAGACTGGAGACCGGGGACTGTAGACTTATTATGCATTTACAAAAAACAGATCATTTCAATGAGCAGATACACATTACGCGAAGAAAAAGCAAATACTTTCACACATGCTATCGGCATTCCTTTCGGGCTGGCAGTCACTTATTTTTTAATGCAGAAAGCCCTGCCTACCAACAATTATTGGTTGATTTGCAGTGCTTTGGTTTATGCACTTTTTATGACCTTTTCGTACGTTACTTCCACCCTCTATCATTCAGATAAAGATGAGAACAGAAAACTGCTTCGCCGTAAATTCGATCATGCCGCCATTTACGTCCACATCGCCGGTACTTATACGCCTTTCACACTGGTAGTGTTACGCGAGCAAGGCCTCTGGGGCTGGACATTGTTTGGCATTATATGGATAGCTGCCATTGCGGGTGTGGTAATGAGTTTTATGCATCTTAAAAATGCTTCGAAACTCGAAACGGCCTGTTATGTGGCCATGGGTTGGGTAGTTGTAATTGCTTTTAAACCTTTGGTTGATGTACTTTCGGCACACAATTCAATGGATATTTTCTGGTGGTTGGTGGCCGGAGGTTTATTTTACACCCTCGGCGCCATTATTTATTTGTTGAAGAAAATTGAATTTATGCATGCCATATGGCATCTTTTTGTATTGGGAGGCAGTGTGTGTCATGCTTATGCCATTTGGTTGATTGCCGACTTTACACTGTGATATTTCTACTCATAAACATAAAAAACAAAAAAAATGGATGGAGTCTGTGATCTGATTCCCATCCATTTTTGGTTTTAATGATTATCTGTAAGATTACCTGAATATTTAATACTCAAGCTAACAGTACATTTTCCCTCAACCCCCGAAACTCGACGAACTCCTCCATCCCGAAAGCTTTCGGGACAAATCTTCAAATTAATCCTCGAAACACGAAACACGGAACACGAAACACGGAACCCGATGCGTTTACTTCCGAAGCATCTCCATCACCTTATCGGGCACATCGGTAGTGATATAATTCACCTTTAGCTCAATGAATTTTTGAATCAAATCGTTTACATTCACCGTCCATACATTGGTGGTGAGGCCAAGCGCTTTTGCTTCGGTGATCCATTCAGGATTTTTGAGTAACAGTGAGTGATGATAATCGAGACCATTGATCCCCCATGCTTTCAATTCCTTTGGAGTATAAGCCACACCGCTCATACACAGATAAGCCACCGGAGCTCCGGCTTTGAGCTTTACCAGTTCCTTACAGATATTGATACTGAAAGATATAAATTCCACCCTTTTCTGAAGCTTGTGTTTTCTTACAAGTTCGAGCACAGCCAGAACCGTTTTATTCTCCAGTTCAACATCTTTTTTCGGCTTTATCTCTATGATCAGCTTTGTCTTTTTGTTTTTCTTAGCCTGCAACAGATGTGCTTCCAAAGTAGGCAACGATTCCCCGTTTTTTATCTTTAATATTTTAAGCTGATCGTAGGTCGAAGTACTGATGTCATGCTCCTGAATTAAGTTATCATGATAAACCACAAGGACATTATCGGCTGTCAGGTGTACATCCAATTCGGATCCATACACGCCCAGCTTTTGTGCGTTGATCAACGATGATATAGAATTATGTGCCGATCCTTCTGTTTTCCAGTAACCCCGGTGGGCTATTACTTTTGTTTGTGCTGTAAGTACAGTGCTCACCACTAAAAGAGACAGCATAAAAACGATTTTCTTTCTCATAAATTTATTATAAATAGTCAATTAAGTCGCCGGACAAAAGAAAGACAAAAGACAAAAGACAAAGACAGTGAGAATGTGATAATAAGTCTACAGTCCCCGGTCTCCAGTCAAGAGACCTTAGACCTATGAATTATGCATTATGAATTATCAATTATTCATTATCAATTATTCATTATGAATTATTCATTGTCCTCAGAACCCGAAACACGAAACCCGAAACTCTGAACGCGGAACCTCATTCCTTCAGCGCATCAAACTTTGCTTTCATTGTCGGATTATTGTAAGTTAGTTTTTTGATCGTTAAGTCTTCTGTTTTTTCGTTGGCAAGTCGCAGATTATTTTCCGAAGATAACAGGGCCTCTTTTGTTTTTTGCAGTTCCCTGATTGTTTTATCTATACCATCAATAGCATCTTTAAATTTACGACTTGCTATATCATAATTCCTTGCAAAACCATCTTTGAATTTGTTCATCTTTTCTTCGAAATTCGTGATGTCGATGTTCTGACTCCTCATCAGTGCCAGCTCTGCTTTGTACTGAATTGAATTCATGGCGGCATTGCGCAGTAAGGTAATGATTGGAATAAAAAACTGAGGTCTTACAACATACATTTTGTTGTATCGGTGCGACACATCCACTATTCCGGTGTTATAGTATTCGCTTTCGGGTTCAAGCAATGAAACAAGCACCGCATATTCGCATTTTTTCTCGTTTCTGTCTTTGTCGAGCTCTTTGAAAAAATCCTCATTTCTCTTTTTGGTGGCAGTTTCATCTCCTTCATTCTTCATCTCAAACATAATAGAGATGATTTCATTGCCGAAGTCGTCTGATTCTCTGTAAATATAATCTCCTTTGCTCCCCGATCTTGCATCGTTGTCTTTTTCGAAAAAGGATTTTTGAAAAGCTGTTGAACGAAGCTTATTAAACTCCGTTTCGCAATGCTGTTCAAGGGTTTCACCTAACATTTTTGTCGAAAGTTTCAGTTTCATCTCCTTGCGCATAAGAATTTCTTCATCTTTCAGCTTAATGATTTCGTCCTTGGTTTTGAGTTGGTCATTGAATTTCTCGTTCAATGATTTTTCAAGCAATTGCGTTTCTGTTTCTTTGTTTTTAAGGCTATTCAGCAGGTCGTCGCGTTCCTTCTCAATTTTCTGAATGGCTTCAGTTACTAAAAGCTTCTTCTCTATTTCAGCATTATCTAGCTTTGCCTTCATTTCGGCCATCTCCGCCTCTTTTCTTGCCAAACGTTCAGTCAGTTCTAGTTCGTTTTTAGCTTTCAGCTCCATTATTTCCCTGTCCTTTTTTGTAAGCTCTTCCTGCAAGGCATGTTTAAGCTGAGCTTCCAACAGCTTTACAGCCGCTTCTTTGTCCGCCTCTTTGCGCTTTAAATCATTTGCAAGTTCATCACGCTCCTTTTCTATTGTCCGGATGGCTTCGGTAACAGTGATTTTTTTCTCAATTTCAGCATTTTCAATCTTCGCCTTCATTTCGGCAAGCTCAAACTCCTTTTTCGACAATTGTTCGGCAAGTTCAAGTTCATTCCTTGCTTTCAGTTCGGCCAATTGTTTGTCCTTTTCAGCAATGTCTTTGGCAAGCGACTGCTTAAGCTGAGCTTCGGCTAACTTCACAGCAGATTCCTTTTCATTTTCTGCTATTTTCAATCGTTTTTGCAATTCATCATCAAACTGACGATCACGCACTTGCTTCAGTATGTCGGCAAATCCGGCTTCATCTACTTTAAAAGCTTTTTTACAATTGGGGCAAATAATTTCGTTCATATCTATTCAGTTTATTCTATTCTCGTTAGCGTTGCTATTCAAAGTTAAGGCTTTTTTTCGAAATAATCAACGCGAAGGTAATACAAGTTCTCCTATGCTGCCAAAAGTTATTATTAAATGTACAAGCCTTTGTAAAGCCCGAAAACCGAAGCTACAACACTTTCCTGCTCTTTAGCTTACCTTAGAGCATTACTTTTCCCGGCAAAGCACATTTCCTTGCCATTGCCTTCGTAAAACTATAGTAAACAATGATATTAGGATTGATTAGTTGCATTATCCTCTCTTTTTTGTTAAAGATCGACTGCACTTATTGGTTGATAATACAGTAGGATAGCTCCATTTTTAAAGGTTTTAGTTTTGATGAGTTTAAACAGAAGTCTGTCATTTATTCCTTCGAACAATTGTAAACCTTTTCCTTCCACCATAGGGTGAATGCAAAGCTGGAATTCATCTATCAGGTTAAGCTGAATAAGTTGTATAATTAAACTGCGACTACCAACAAAAATGGGGTTGCCCGGCTGTTGTTTAAGTTTTAAAACCTCCTCCTTTAAATCATATTTTGCAAGACTTGCACTTTCCCAATCAACACTTTTAAGGGTGTTCGAGAAAACAATTTTTGGAATTCTATCAATCGATTTAGCAAAGTCATTTATCGATGTTTCTTCCGAAGGATTTTCTAAAAATGTCCGCCAGAACTCCATAAGCTGATACGTTATTCTGCCGTAGAGCATTGCGTCGCCCTGTTCTAATAATGCTGTATAATGTTGATGTATCTCTTCATCAGGTATGCCTGCTGTATGGTCGCAAATCCCATCAATCGTCATATTGAGCGCTGCAATTACTTTTCTCATGTTATTTGTATTCTTCGTGTTAGCAGTATACTGTTATTGATTCTTTTTCGGTAGTTTAAATTGTCTTTTTTATAACAACTCTGTTTTTATCAAAGTTCCCGTAATACTTTGGGACTATTTTTTTCGTAATTTGGTAGGCAACTTATAGGTACAACGATGGTGAGCAACAGAATAATTGCAGATATGCTGACTGTCTTTTTCGTTTTTAATAAACTGCTAACGAACGGAACTCTATGCAGCTACCTACCGGGGATTGCTTTCCATTCTGTTTTTTCTGCATTTTATCAGGTAAAAAGGATAATTCTCGGTCACTTCTGTTACTTCGAAAAGTCCCGCATTCTCAAATTCTTCATCTATGGTTTCCTTGTCATAAAAGAAAATTCTAACCCCACCAAACATTTCAAACTGGTCTTTACTTATCAGAGTGCCTTGTCCATAAGTTTGAGCACTTTTTGTTATTGACGTAAAAACCATACATCCATTTTCTGTCAATTGGCTAAAACAGTCCCGGATTAGTTTTTTCCTTTCTTCTTTGTCCAATAAGTAAATTAATCCATAACAAAATATTCCGTCATATAATTTGTCATCAAAAGGCATTTCTGTTACTGAGCCGTGATATATTGTCAAGTCATTCCCCAAATGCTTTCTTGCTAAATCAATGGCAGTTTGTGATATTTCAATTCCGGTTACTACCATTCCATTGTCAATAAAAACTTGTGCATTCCGTCCATAACCTATTCCAGGAATAAGTACGTTTTTTATTTTTTGCTCAACAAAAAAGTCCTTTGTCAAAACAGTTGATTTTGCGGGCTCTAATCCCCACATTTCCTGTTTATCCTTAAATGCCTCTTCCCAAAACTCAGTCATAGTCTATAAATTATTTGTTTGCGAATATATGCATAATCATTTTTTAGTTTATTTAAAGAACATCCGTAAGGACGGTTTTTTCGATTTAATTGTTTCAATTTATGCCAGAAGCTCAATCCGATTTCTCTCAACATCAAATATTACGCTTTTATTCGTGAGGTTGAGAGCTGTTTCAGTTTTCGCTTCTACTACTTCTAAAATAATCGGAGATTAAAAGTAGCAATTTATTTGTAATGGTTCTCTCATCATCGTTAGGCGACAAAACAATATGAGTATTGCAATACATTATGCATTTATCTAAGTCCTCAGCTTGTAGTCTGCTTATTTTTTCAATTAACCGGCGATTGATTTCCCAGTATATATTCTGAGATAAAAAGATACTGTTTGACTCGAGTTTTACAAATTTACGCTTGACTATTTGTTCTTTACTGAAATAAGTGATGGGGTGCGATAAGTCAGCAATCAAATTCAAAGCCTTTAAAACTTTAGTTTGCCTTTTTTCAGCTTCTACCTGTACTGCACGAAGCTGATAAGTAACTGGTTGCATAAAAACATTACACATTGACGAATCAGCAAGCAAATCATGAACGCTCAACAAACGAGGACAATAACCTATTGCTGTGATCATAAAAGTATCCTCACGCAAACAACTGAATTCGAACTTTCCATCAAACTCAGCTACAGTGATCCTGTTTTCCGGCAACTTGATTGTTGCATTAGGAACAGGAATTTTAGTGATCTCATCCAACACAAAACCCCTGATTGTTACAAGTTCCTGAGCAGAGATATGATCTACTAAAACATTTTGTACGATCAGCAATAAAATGCATGTAAAAGTGACAGCCCAACGATTACTTACTGAATTCATATCTACTTTTGATGTTTATTTATGTATATAAAATGACTATCGGCTTTTTGCTCCAATAGAAAAGTCTTAACTTTACAAGTGAAAAACATGAATCTACTCCCGTCCTACCGGATATCCTTATTAAATGTATAAAGCCTTATACCCGCTGTCGTACGATTGTATTCTGAGGCAAATCTAAATTCCAATTATCTTTTCCCACGCCATACAATCGTGCGAGAGCTGTGGTGTTACTAGTTTACCCTGTCAGCCGGTTAATTCCTTGCTTTTTTACAACAAAAGTACAGAAATCAACCTCGCTTCTCAAAATTCTAATTTCTTTGCAAACCTAAGAGAGCGTGTGTTGAACTAAATTAGCTTCGCTGATCTTCGATTCCCTTCGGGAAGGGCTTTAATTAGCACAGTTTATTAATACTTTATATTTTAAATTTCCGTTTCAAGATGCTGAAAAGAGGAATTACGAGTTCCTTTAAAATTTTAAATCTCCCAATCTATTCATTTTA
>CAYMHE010000070.1:13510-14750 GCA_964390175.1 uncultured Paludibacter sp. | reverse complement strand
CTAACATCTATATATACGCCACTCATTTTGTGTATGCGCCATAGCATAGCGCATATATTTGCCTTATGTACAAATAACTTTCTCTGATATACAGGTGTTTGTTGTTTTCGAGGAAACTATCTTTATGGCGCATATCCAATTTATTAAAAAAAATTTTTTCAATATTCTCCCTCCAAAGATAACTACTATTTTTTTAACAGCCAATAAAGTAAACAAAAAAGAGACAGCTTCCCATTTATTAGAATCTGTCCTTTTTCTGTTCGCTAAAATCCGGTGGCATTACTGAGCTACTTCGGGTTCTTCGGGTTTCGATGCACGTTTGTAGATCACCGTTGCGGCTGCTTTGTATTTGGCGTAAAACGCGGGGGCTTTGCGCTGGAACTGGGTGGCTAATCGGTCGAGTGTGCCTTTTTTCAGTGTGGCGGCTTCTTCAAAGAGGTCGTCGAGCCGTTGTGTGTGGCTCGAGCGGTCGATAATGGCTTCGCGTGGATGAGTAAGTTCTTCGTTGCCCTGCGTGTAAAGCTCGTTGAATTCCGTTATTTCTTCGGGGGTAATGCCCTGGTTAGCCATGATTTCCGCTCCCAGTTTTTGGGCTTCTCCGCGCACTACACCTGCGGCATCCAGCAGTTCGGCAGCGCTCATGCGGTCGAGCGCCGAAATTTTGAAATTGCATTTGGCCGCCAGTTCCATGTTTTTTTGATCGCTGGCATAAGCGTGTATGGCTCCGGAAATGTCGAGGGTGTAACCCCGCAGTTGATCTAAAAGCATGTTCTTGTTTTGAGCTACCCCGGTAATGTCTTTGGATTGCTGAATGGCAAGAGCATCCATTTCGTTAACGATAATTTCGAGCCGGCTAATGCCTGCTGCAAATCGTGGAATAAGATTCATACTTGCTGCATCGTTTTTGGCTTCTACAACAATTAGTTTGTAGGAAGCTTTTTTGGCATTTTGGTAATCATTCATATTAAAATCAGATTTAAATTGTAAAACTTGTCACAAATATATAGGATGTGTTTTGGATGAACAAGTAAAATATAAAATATCTTTATCCGCTGAAATATAATATTTTATATAGTGTGTTACAGGTAGTTGTAGGAGGTATTTAGTGAATGCTGATAATGCGTAAATATCGAAGTTTTGTACTGAAACTATTGAGACGCATGGTGCAACTGTCGAGACGCGTAGTGCAACTGTCGGGACGCGTAGTGCAACTGTCGGGAAGCATGGTGCAATTGTTGAG
>CAYMHE010000070.1:0-13410 GCA_964390175.1 uncultured Paludibacter sp. | reverse complement strand
TTGTCGGGCGGGATAATGCAACTTTTGAGAAGCATGGTGTAACTGTCGGGAAGCCTCCGTAGAAAGTTTTAGACTTTTGCAGGGTGATGACAACAAAAAAGTCTGCCGGAATACTTCCCGACAGACCTTCTATTTTGATTTAAACTTGTTCCGGCTTTTTTATTCGGCAGCCAGTACTACTTTATATGTTTTCACCACGCCTTTGTAATCGCATTTCACTACGGCTGTTCCTGTTTTAGAAGCAGCTTGAGTGATAGAAATCTTCACTGCAGGGCTGCTTGCCGAAGCAGTGACAGCAGGTGTAGCGCTAACTGTTGCAGGTACTTTGTAAGTAGTTTCGTAAATATCATAACCTAAAATACCGTTAGCATTGGTAGAGCGTACAGGTATAGACGGTACTGTTATATCCTGACCGTTCACCTTGATGCTTACTGTAGGTACAACCGGCATTTCGATTTTCTTCTTTGCTGAGCTGAAACCAATTCCGGCCAGGTCGAACAAACCTTCTGCTTCGTCGCCTTCGGCTACCAGATAGATAGCATGTTTCTTATCCAGTTTGTCCACTATGGCCGATACATCCAACGTGAATTTAGTAGCTTTCTGTGCTGCATTGGCAGGTACGGTAATTACGCCGAGTTTTTTACCTTTCCATGTAGCGTTGTCCCACGGACCATCCAACCATACATTTACTTTAAACGCGTTTTTGGTTTTAGGAGTGATAAACAGGTTAAACACGGTTTTGTTACCCGGTTTTGTTCCTTCGAAAGCTTTCAGTCCTTTGGTGTCTTTGGCAAGTCCGCCAAAACCAAAGTATTTGTACCCGATAATGTCTTTGCTTTTTACAGAAGTAATGGCCATGTGGTTATCCCAGATATCCCATGAATCCTGCTGACTGCCAAGGTTAGATAAATAACAGGCATATCCTGCTGAATAATACTGATAAGGATCGAGTCCGAAGATATGGAAACCTTCAGAGGCTACTTCCGCACCTTTATATTCTTTTCCCTGACTGTCCTTAGCAGTCCAGATTTTGTCGGCTGCATAAGGATCGTATCCTCTGATAACTACTTTACCACCATCGGCTACCGATTTCTCGTCCCACTGAACTGCGATAGGAGCTACCATTGGCTGGCGTGCAAATCCGAAACCCCTTGGAGCACGGTGATAGAATACATACCACTGGTCGTTGATTTGCTGGATGCTACCATGTGTGTTGTGTCCCGAATAAGTAGTCTGGAGCGCACTTCCATCTTCGTTAGGCACTACTGCGCGTGAGTCAACCAATACACCACCGCTTTTCCATGGACCCAGCGGAGTGTCGCCGTAAGCATAACGCAAAGCTGAATTGGTGCTGCTCAATCCGTATTCCGGTCCTGAGTATCCACTGTAAACCCATACGAATTTATTTCCTACCTGACGGATAGAAGCAGCTTCGAAAAAGTTGTACGAACCTAAATCTTCACCCGGGAACAAAGCCGGATATTCTGTTCCTTTCGGATCTCTTACCACACCATATCTTAAACTGGCCGGAATGAAATAAGGAATGATTTCAGTACCCGGACGAACAGAATACATAGTGCTCTGGTCGAGTTGGGCAGCCGATGAACGTTGGAATCCCCAGAAACCATAAGCCCTGAAACCTATTTTATAATCAGGATCGTTAGGATTGGTGATGTTTTCAACATAAACAGAAGGGTCGAATCCGAAAATACTTCCGGGTACGGTTTTCGTTCCATCTTCATTCATATTGATGGGTTTGAAAGGACCTGTAGGACGATCGCCTTTACATACCATGGCTTCTCTGTTGCGTCCGCGGCTATGTGGATAAAGATAATATTCTTTTTTACCGTCTTTGCGTTTTATTTCAACCAAATCGGGAGCATACATCACGTCCCATTGTCCTTCGATAGGATAAGTAAAGATAGGACCTTCGTCACGCCAGTTGGTAAGGTCTTCCTGTGGTGCCGACCATGCGCGTATGTCCGGTCCGCAATAACTTCCAAAACGTACATCGTGCGATCCGATAATATACACACGGTATTTTCCCGGATTGTCAGGATCTTCAAAAACACGGGGCTCGCCATCGGGCAAATGTTCCCACAACGGCAGGTAAGGGTTTCCACCAACACGATGAACAAACTGTGTCGGGCTCGATGCTTTCTTGGCGGTCTGCGCTTTTGCCGGAGTGCCGGCAGGCAACAACATAGCTGCAAACAATAGCATGACTAATGGTTTTTTCGAAATAAAATTGTTTTTCATTTTTTTGATGATTTGTATAACTAAATATATGATTTTCATTAGACGATCAGCGTTTCAGGTACTTTTTGCCATTTTGGATATAAAGGCCTGCAGGAAGTGCCTCGAAATCTTTGCCTGCGTAGCGTCCATAAATATCGTGAATAGGGGATGCATCCGGTTTGTTTAAACCATCCTCGATGACATCAATGCCTGTTGGGTTTTGAGGTGCCCCCAGACCGCGTGCAAATCCGGCATAAGTATGCTTGCGGTACCAGTCCAGTGTCCACAGTCCTACAGGTGTGTTTGCACGCCATCCGCTGTTCGATGGAGCATCGGTGGCACACCACTGACAGATAGCCCACTGTTGATTGGCTGGAATAATCTCGAGGTATTTCTTCACAATCCATTCGTAAAGCCCTGCCATGCGCTGATGCATTTCTTCTGTCACATTGGCTGTTGGCACGTCATTACCATTGGCATCTACCATACCCATATCCAGTTCGCTGATACGAACCAGTTTACCTGTAGCCGCCATTAACCTGAAGCTGTTCTCTATAGCATTCTTCTTGCTGGTTTGGGTAGACTCATTCATGTAGCACGATATGTGCATTTGTGAACCGATGCCGTCTATTTTTGTTACGCCGTCGGCTTCCCAACGTTCTATCCACTTAATAAGCGATTTCAGTTTGCCGTTGCCGTCCCAGTCACTTTCCAGGTTGTAGTCATTCACAAACAGCGTCAGTTTACCATCGTCACCACCTTTCGAAGCCATTGAATTGGCATAATGCAGACGAGCCAAACGTACTGCCTGACGTGTATATTCCAGGTCACCCATATAATCCTGCCAGAAGAAATTGCTGTCATCGCCATTGTCATGCTGCAGGTCATACACACCATCGCCATCCGAATCGCCTCCTGAGATGGCTTCGTTCACTACATCCCATGCTTTTACGTTACCGCCGCAGGCAGTCATCATACCGCCAATCCAACGGTCCATGGCATAAACCAGCGTGTCATGTCTGGCTTTATCGGACAACGGAACGCTCTGAGGTAGCTGAACGTACAGGTAGTCCTTCTTGATGGTGGCGTTTGTCACAGCGTTATCGCCGTAGTGCCTCCATGCAAACGATGACACATCGGTTCCATCCAAAGAACCGTTTATCACACGTTCCACTCCGTTTACTTTTAAACTGATATTGTCGAAATAGTAAGCGTTGGCACCCGCATATTCGTTGAGGTTGAAAGCGATGGACTGTGCAGGATTAGAGAATGATCCGGTTTTGGTCACAGTCTTCCATTCTGTTGTGAAGTTGACATCACCAAGGGCCTGATAGTTTACGTAACTGCCCGGAGCGTTGTGTAATTGAGTGGAAACCTTCGCTTCGTTGTCTGCACGCACCTGGGCCGAGAACTCATAGGTGTCACCCTGATTGAAACTTCCCAACTTAATCCAGAACTGGTTATCCCATGTATTCGCATTCTTAGCCGTCGCATTCATCACGATACAGTTTCGGGTAGCTTTCTTGCCTTGCACCGACTTTTCGAACCTGATGTTCTTGATCCAGATATCACCTACGAAGTCGCCGTTCTGGAAAAGCAGAAAACTGTTATCGAGTGTGCTGGTATAGTTGATAACCACATCTTTCCATTCCGTTGTGAAGGGTATTTCCGCGCTTGCTCCGCCACTCCAGCCTCCAAGTTTGCTGTGGATATTGCCGGCAGCCGATCCTTTTACGGTGACTGTCATTTTGTAGGTCACGCCCAGAACCGTCGGGATATTGTCCATAACAATATACTGAACCTCCCATGAGTTGACTTTCTTGGTGGTATGCACCTGAAGACCGTCACTCACAAAAGAGGTGGTGTAGCCATAGGTTGTTTTGTCCGATGACCAACCTATGCTTTTTTCCTGTGTGAAGTCCTTTGCTTTCAGCAACGACCAAACAATCGTGTCACTCCCTTCGATGGGCTGTGCGGGCAGGTCTTTGATCAAACCGTTCAGATAGCCTACAGCCTGTTGCGAATGCCATGCCAGCGTATGTCCGTAAACATTTACACCGGCTCCGACTGCCGTATTTACAAAATTAGTAACGGTGCCGAAATTCATTGTGCCATTGCTGCTCACACAGCTCGACATTTTCATTTCATTACCGGCAACAGTCTCTGTGAAATAATCATTGACAACCGCCTTAACCGTGCTGTTGTTCAGGTAATCATTGGCACCGATGGCAATTCCCAGCCTGAAATTAGGATACTGTTGGTAATTAATATATTGCTTGAGTGGCAAATAATTCTTCAGGTATCCGTAATTTGTTTCATCTGCCGGATGACCGGTTGTGTAGTTTTGCGCACCAATCGACAGGGTGCCGCACGCGGCTAAAGCAAGTAAGAGTAATTTTAGTTTCATATTTTATTATAGTATTATTTCGGGTGATTAATGATTCGTTTTAAGGTTTATGTTTCTCATTTCTTCATTGAAATTAAGATGGTTTTCCCCCACAAGAAATACGCTCAAATATACGCTATTTTTATTAACTTGTCATTATTGATCTGTCGGTGAGGTGTTTAAATTTAGATAATTATTGGGGTAGGATGTTTGAATTTGGATAATTCTTTACAATTATTCATGCCCCGTTCTCCGAAGCCTGCAAATCAACCTGCATCTGATGCCTGGCATGGCGTCCCGCTTTGTCAAAGCTGAGATAAAAGTTTTTGCTTTTAATATTGTTCGCAAATGCTGTTTCATTCCTCGTAATTCCTGAAGAAATTCATCCGGGAGGACTTCTCATCCTGATATTTCAGGTGTGTCAACACCTGTTGCTTCAACAATATCTGCGTAATACTTCCTTAAATTATAAACCTTATACAACACTTATCTATTACATATTTAAACCATAGATAAACTTTATCTATAAAAGGACTGGTTTATATAAAGATTAAAGTTGTTTTATATAAAAATTATATATATTTGCAGTATGAATGATCTGTTTCTGTACAAAGAACAGTTCTGAGTACATCAGCATATTCACACATGAACACATTCGTATTATGGCCATAGTAAAAGGACCCATTCAGTTTTCGGGGAGTATCAGCAACGTCAGTTTTTATACCCGCCGCGGTAGCGACAAAGTGATAGCACGCAGCAAGGGCGGAGCTACAAAGGAAAAGATAAAGACTTCGGCTAATTTTGAAGGTTTCCGCCTGCAACAAAATGAGTGGAAAGGCTGCACGGCTTTTGCGTCATCGTTGCGTTACACGTTTGGCGGGTTGTACCGGTTGGCAGATTATAACCTGACGCCTGTGCTGAATGGTCTTGCAAAAAATATTCAGAAAACAGATGGGGAAGGGGAGATAGGTAAACGTTCGATAGCTTTTTCGAAATACCGCTACAAGCTGGAGAATTTCAACTTCAACCGCAACTATCCGTTGAATACCGTGCTGAGAGTAGGGGTAACGGGGCAGATCGACAGGCAGTCGCTGACAGCAAAGGTGCTGATGCCGCGTATAAACACCGAAACAGATTTGTTGAACATTCAGCGCCTGCCCTATTTCAGGTTGATCGTGGCGCTGGGCGCTGTTTCGGATCTGCAATATAATGTGGATGGCAATAGTTACGAGCCTGTTGTGCACGAAATGCATGGAGTAAGCGTGGCCGTTACAGGTGAATGGGTGCCTTCGGAAAACCTTTTGCAAGAGCAGGAGTTTGATGTGGAACTGGGAGACGAATTTAAATCTATTTGTACTGAGGATGTCAGTCTTGTGCTGTCGGTGGCGATTGAATTCGGCAAAGTAGGTTTCACCGGGCAGCCACAGGAAGTGAAATATGCCGGTTGTGGCAAAGTGCTGAAAGTGGGTTGATGAAGACAGAGAGGATGATATAGGCTTCGCTTCTTTGTTTTGTAAATTGACTTACTTTATGTAGTTTTGCGTGCAGTTGGTTGCATGTTTTTTTTGTATGGGTGAGGCTTTTTTACTTTCTTTTCAGCAATGGAAAAAATAAAAGACTTAAGAAAAAAACAACTTGTATGTCAACCACTCCAATTTGCTAAATCTAATTTTTATATGACATGCTCTTTGTGCTAAGTAGCGGGAAAGCTTCTTAAGCCATTCCATCTACATTGAGTCTTTGGCCAACTAAATTATACAAAAAAAGCGCCTGTCGGAAGAATTTCTTCCGACAGGCGCTTTTCTATATGGTTTGTTATGAAGCTATTGTTTCATAATTTCCTGCTGATGGCGTACCGATTCTTCGTGGATGGCCACCAGAACGGTTTTCATAAATTCGCCGTCCATGTCCATGCGTTCGGCTTGCGAGATGCGGTTTTGAAGAATCTCATCGTAGCGTTGCGATTGCAGAATAGGCATATTGTGTTCTTTTTTGTACTGACCAATTTCTTCGGAAACCCGCATGCGGCGTGCCAGTAGCTCCAATAAGCTGTTGTCCAAATCATCGATCTGACGACGCAATGCCGAAAGATTTTCGGTGGTTTGGGTAGTGTCGCGGATCACTAAGGTGTTGAGTATAAAGTCGAGCACATCGGGGGTTACCTGTTGCGAAGCATCGCTCCATGCTTTTTCGGGGTTGCAATGCGATTCCACGATGAGACCATCGAAATTTAAGTCCATGGCCTGCTGGCATAGGGGCGCTATCAGTTCGCGCCGACCGCCGATATGGCTTGGGTCGCAAATGATAGGTAAGTTCGGGAGCTGGCGGTGCAGTTCGATAGGAATGTGCCATTGAGGCAGGTTGCGGTAAATCTTTTTGTCGAACGAGCTGAAGCCGCGGTGTATGGCGCCAATGCGGCGGATACCTGCATTGTGAATGCGTTCGATGGCACCTATCCACAAGTCGATGTCGGGGTTCACCGGATTCTTAATCAGTACGGGAATGTCCATGCCTTCGAGAGCATCGGCCACTTCCTGCACAGCAAAGGGATTGGCCGAAGTGCGGGCGCCTATCCAGAGCATATCCACATCGTAGGCCAACGCTTCGCGCACATGGGCAGCAGTAGCCACTTCCACGGCGGTGTACATGCCGAGTTCTGTTTTCACACGCTTTAACCAGGGCAAAGCTTTTACGCCGTTTCCTTCGAAACCACCCGGCTTAGTGCGTGGTTTCCAAATGCCTGCGCGGAAAATTTTGATACCGCGGGCAGCAAGCGCACGCGCCGTTTCCATTACCTGTTCTTCCGTTTCAGCACTACAGGGACCGGCTATAATGAGTGGGCGTTTGGCATCCACTCCGGGAAGTAAAATTGATTCGAGTTCCATATCTTTATTATTTATTATTTACAATTTATTCATTTACAATTTACAATTTACAATTTCTTCATTCTTCAATTCTTCAATTCTTCAATTCTCAAATTCTCAAATTCTCAAATTCTCAAATTGGCACATTAGCATATTGGCACATTGTCACATTGCGTTAATTCTTTTCAGCGCTTCGCCCAGCATTTTTTCGTTGGCACAAAGCGAAAGGCGTACATATCGCTGGCCTTTGTTGCCGAAAATAAAGCCCGGTGTTATAAATACCCTGGCATCGTAAAGCACTTTGTCGGCCAGTTCGGCGCTGTCATTGTAGTGAGCAGGAATTTTTCCCCACAGAAACATGCCCACTTGGTGTGGATCGAAAGTGCAACCGAGCGATTTCATTATTTCTTCGGCCAAATGGCGGCGATTTTTGTAAAGGTTGATATTCATTTCGTTGTGCCATTCCTCAGAATTGTTCAATGCTGCAATGGCCGCCATTTGCATGGGTTTAAACTGTCCGCTGTCTATATTGCTTTTCACCTTTAGTATCCATTCCACAAATTGTGCATTCGAAGCCAGCATCCCCATACGCCAACCGGGCATATTGTGCGATTTACTCATCGAATTCAGCTCTATACAAATCTCTTTAGCACCCTCTACCTGCAAAATGCTCAGGCGGTTGTCGTTCAGGATAAAACTGTAGGGATTGTCATTACAAATAACGATACCGTGTTTTTTTCCAAAAGCCACCAGTTTTTCGAACAATGCGGGTGTGGCGCTGGCGCCTGTTGGCATATTGGGGTAGTTCACCCACATTAGTTTAACGTTGCTCAGGTCGAGTTGTTCGAGCGCTTCGAAATCGGGTTGCCAGTTGTTGTTTTCGTCCAGGTCGTAGGCAATTACATTGGCCTGCACTAACTTGCTTACCGACGAGTAAGTGGGATAGCCCGGATTGGGAATCAAAACGCCATCGCCGGAATTCAGAAAAGCCATGGAGATATGGAGAATTCCTTCTTTGGAACCGATGAGCGGTTGAATTTCGTTGGCGGCATTCAGTTCCACTTTGAACCATTTGGCATACCAGTCGGCAAAGGCTTTGCGCAGTTCGGGGATGCCTACATAAGGCTGGTAGCCATGCACGGCAGGATCGGCTGCCGATGTGCTAAGCGCTTCCACGGTGGCAGCTGATGGTGGCATGTCCGGACTTCCTATGCCGAGGCTGATCACATTCAGCCCCCTGGCATTCATTTCGGCTACTTCTTTTAGCTTTGTCGAAAAATAATATTCCGAAACCGAGTTTAAACGATCTGCAGGTTGTATTGTTCGGCCCCCAACCCCTAAAGGGGAGTTTGACTTGGTTTTATCTGTTATGCTTTTGTCCATTATATTTATTCTTAATGTTATATGTGTTTAACATCACCTCTTCGGTGGCTATGATTTCGAATTTCGGGTGTTATTCCTTCGGCATATCATATTGCAATTGTAAATGAGTAAATTGTAAATAATTCAAATTTCCGGTGTTATTCCTTCGGCATATTCTCCAAGCGTTCTGAATTCTTTTATCAGGGGTTTAATAGCCATTACGCATTGTTTGTAGCGTTCGAGATCGACAAACTGAAAGTCGACATAAAACTGATATTCCCACTCACGGCCAATGATAGGCAGGGACTGAATTTTAGTAAGATTGATGCCGTAAAACGAGAAGACCGAAAGCACTTTCGATAAACTACCTTCGGCGTGGGGCAGGGTGAATACCACCGACGCCTTGTTGATGACATCATCCTTTTGTATCTCTTCCACGCTCCATTTATTGCCAAACACAAGAAAGCGGGTGAAATTATGCTTGTTGGTTTCGATGGCGGTGGCCAGTACTTCGAGTCCGTAAATTTCGGCGGCTCTTGCGCTGCAAATGGCTGCATGTCCAACCAGTTGTTTTGCTGCAATGTCGTGAGCAGCCAACGCAGTATCTTCGTGTTCCACAATTTTGACACCGGGCAGGGTGTTCAGGAAATTCGCACATTGCATCAGGGCGATAGGGTGCGACTGCACTTCTTTGATATCGTGAATGTTCTGACCGGGCAGGGCAGCCAGGCAGTGCGAGATACGCAGTTTGAATTCTCCGGCGATAGGCATTTTGTATTCCTTTAGCAGTTCGTAGTTCTGTAGCAAACTGCCGGCAATCGTATTTTCTATGGCCATAATGCCAATGGCATTCGGCTCTTTCTCAATGGCTTTAAATACATCTCTGAAGGTGACGCAAGGAATGATTTCAACTTCTTCGCCGGCAAAATAATTTTCGGCGGCTATGCCGTGATAGGCTCCCAATCCTCCTTGTATGGCTACTCTTTTCATAATGTTCTGTATTTCGTATTGTACGTTTCGTATTTTTATTCTTCAAAAAAAAATCCTACCCGAATAATCGAGCAGGATTTTTTATATGTTGTATTGAATTAATTCATTTCATGTTTACATAAGTTTATCCTGCTCTCACCTGCTAAAGTAAAAGTAAAAATAAAAGTATGTAAAAAATCGGTTCATATGTTTTGTTTTTTTTTGTTGCGATGCAAAAGTAATGCTTTTCTGTAAATATCAAACGAAATTTAAATAAAAATGTTCAAAAATATTTCATTTTGCAATTTTATTGCCCAACTGACTCATTATTTCAGATTTCAGTTGGTCGCATCGCAATGCCGATTTGCGACTGGCTTTGGCCGAAAAACCGCCCGTGAAAGGGAAAGTAACAAGTACTAAACGCTCATTTTCGGCATCAGCATAAATAACACTGCCCATTTGCCACTGTCGAAGCGAGAAAGGCGAATGAAACTTAATTATTCTTTTATTTTCGTCCAGAAAATCAATTTTATATCCTGACTTTATAAGTTCGACTACTTCCTGAAAAGAAGATTGTAGATTCGGAATTTGAAAATCGACCTGTGCTTTACTGCCGAACTGAGGTGCAGTTACGGTGTCGGAATGTAGAAAATCAATTTTCGGTTTCATTTCGAAATACATCAACAGTCCGAATAACAGTACAAAGATGATTGATGCACCCAATCCGTTGAAAAGGATACTTATATAATCGATAGGAGCATTCTGAAATGCCTGCAACATTATCATAAAAAGGCTATAAGCCAGAAAGTAGATGCAAAAAAGCAATGTCAACATTAAATAAAAATTACGTTTCATATGCCGAACAAGGTATAAAAAGGATGAGCGTAAATGGATTAGAAAACGCAAATGTACGAAATAATTCATTAACATTCACAAAAATAGGATAACCTTTTTTTTACAAAAGGGCAATTTCTTCTTTGTTTTATTAATAAATAAGACTTTTAAAATTACAATGTGCAGGTGGCAAGCGTTTTTTTTTTAATTTTGCAGGTCAATAAATATAATTATCCTCCAATGAATAAAATTATCAGCAAAGCGTATTTTTCGGCCAATGTAGTGAAATTTGAAGTAGAAGCCCCTTTGATTGCAAAGTCGCGTAAGGCAGGACATTTTGTAATGGTAAAAGTAGGCGAAAAAGGGGAGCGTATTCCACTTACCATAGCCGATGCCGATGTGCAAAAAGGAACCATTACACTTGTAGTGCAGAAAATGGGCGTTTCGTCGACAAAACTTTGTGCGCTGAACGAAGGTGATTTTATTACTGATATGGTGGGTCCGCTGGGAAAAGCTACCCATATCGAAAATTTCGGAACGGTGGTTTGTGCCTGTGGAGGTGTGGGAACTGCACCTATGTTGCCTATTGTAGCTGCTTTGAAGGCGGCCGGGAACCGTGTCATTACAATTATAGCTTCCCGAACGAAAGACTTGATTATCCTGGAGGAACAAATGAAAGTGAATTCGGATGAGGTGATGGTGATGACCGATGATGGAAGCTACGGAACAAAAGGCCTTGTTACAAATGGGGTGGAAGCGGTGATTAATCGCGAAAAGGTGGATCTTTGTGTTACAATCGGGCCGGCCATAATGATGAAATTTGTAAGTAAACTGACTGAAAAATATGAGGTACCTACAGTTGCTTCTTTGAATACGATTATGGTGGATGGCACCGGGATGTGCGGCGCCTGCCGTGTAAGTGTAGGTGGCAAAACTAAATTTGTTTGCGTGGATGGTCCTGAGTTTGATGCGCATTTGGTGGATTTCGATGAAATGTTGATGCGCCTTGGCGGATACAAAGATATCGAACGCGAGGAAATGGAAAGAATGCAGTGTGCCAGCGGAGCGGGAAAGAATTAATGCAATGTGCTAATTTGAAAATGTGCCAATTTGAAAATGTGCCAATTTGAAAATATGCCAATCTGCCAATTGAAGAATGAAGAATAGGAAATTGAAAATAATCCAATAGAAAATAAGTTAAAGATGAATCTTACCGAAGAAAGAGCTCAATCATGGAGAGCCGATTTGCGCAGTGCTATCAAAGCCAAAGACCGTACAGCACAGCCTCGTGTACACATGCCTGAACTCGATGCCGACTATCGCAGCCGAACCCGTGTGGAAGAAGTGAACCTGGGACTGACGCCCGAAATGGCTATGAAGGAAGCACAGCGTTGTCTCGACTGTGCCAACCCGACCTGTATGGAGGGTTGTCCGGTGAGTATTTATATTCCCAAATTTGTGAAACAAATCGAAATCGGTGATTTTCTGGGCGCTGCCCGTACATTGAAAGAAACATCGGCTTTGCCGGCCGTTTGTGGTCGTGTTTGTCCTCAGGAAAAACAGTGTGAAGCGCAGTGCATTCATACCAAAATGAAAAAAGAAGCGGTGGCCATTGGTCATCTCGAACGTTTTGCTGCCGATTACGAACGCGAAAGCGGCAATATTTCGGTACCTGAAGTAGCTGCACCCAATGGATTAAAAATTGCCGTAGTTGGTTCAGGTCCTGCAGGGCTTGCGTTTGCCGGCGATATGGCAAAGTTGGGTTATGATGTCACTGTTTATGAAGCGTTGCACGAGATTGGCGGCGTATTGAAATATGGTATTCCTGAGTTTCGCTTGCCTAATGCCATTGTGGATGTCGAAATTGAAAATCTTCGGGCTATGGGTGTGAAATTTATTACCAATTGTATTATTGGAAAAACGATAAGCATTGACGATTTGAAAGAAGAAGGATACAAAGGCGTTTTTGTAGCCAGTGGCGCCGGATTGCCCCGGTTTATGAATATCAAAGGCGAAAATATGGTAGGTGTGATGTCTTCCAACGAATACCTGACCCGCGTGAACCTTATGGATGCAGCGAATCCCGATTCGGACACGCCTGTGTTGATAGGGAAGCATGTAGCAGTGATCGGAGGTGGTAATACGGCGATGGACTCAGTGCGTACGGCCCGTCGATTAGGTGCCAGCCGCGCCATGATAGTGTATCGTCGTTCCGAAGAGGAAATGCCGGCCCGACTTGAAGAAGTGAAACATGCCAAAGAAGAAGGCATAGAATTTATGACCTTGCGAAATCCGATAAGGTATATCGGAAACGAGCAAGGCCGCGTTACACATATGGAGTTGCAGGTGATGGAGCTGGGAGAGCCCGATGCCTCAGGTCGTCGTTCGCCTGTAGAAATACCGGGTTGTACCGAGATGCTCGAAGTGGACGAAGTGGTGGTAAGTGTGGGTGTTTCCCCCAATCCGCTTATTCCACAGTCGGTGACTGGCCTCGAAGTTACCAAATGGGGAACGATAGTGGTGAATAACGAAACCATGCAAACGGATATTCCGATGATTTTTGCAGGAGGTGATATTGTGCGCGGTGGAGCTACTGTGATTTTAGCCATGGGCGATGGGCGCAAAGCAGCTGCTGCCATGGATGAATGGGTGAAGAAAAACTGCTGATAAAAAAGCAAAAGCAACAAAAGAACAATATGTTTTCCTGTATCGGAAAGCATATTGTTCTTTTGTTTTTAATATATGTTTGTTTTTTGT
>CAYMHE010000069.1:0-15009 GCA_964390175.1 uncultured Paludibacter sp. | reverse complement strand
TACATTGTTCATTAACTACTCGCATTATGTCGCTTAATTTTGATTACTTACTTATAAAAATAAGATACATTTAAATAAAAATAAGCGAATAAATATGTCGAAAAACAAATGGACACTTGCTGATATGCCTGACTTGTCGGGTAAAGTAATCATTGTAACGGGAGGAAATGGAGGGCTTGGTTTTCAGACTGTAAAAGCATTTGCCAATAAAGGTGCTGAAGTCATCATTGCCTGTCGTTCGGATAAAAAAGGTGAAGCTGCAAAAGAGGAAATTCAGAAATTGCAGCCAGATGCCAGAATTGCAGTAATGAAGCTTGATTTGTCAGATTTTTCATCCGTGAGAAATTTTGCAGATACATTTAATGCAGGATATGCTCAGCTTGACATTTTGCTGAATAATGCCGGCATAATGATGACGCCTTACGGGAAAACAATCGATGGCATTGAGTTGCAGCAGGGAACTAATTATTTCGGGCATTTTTTGCTGACTGGGCTTTTGATGGATAAATTAAGAAGCACACCAAAATCGCGCGTTGTGTGCGTAAGTAGCATTGCTCATAAAACAGGAAAGATGAATTTCCACGATTTGTTGTATGAAAAAAATGAAAAGTACACTTCTATGGGCGCTTATTCCCGCTCCAAACTAGAGGCTTTACATTTCACATTCGGACTGCAACACTATTTCAAGTCCAATAAAATAGATGCAATTGCCACAGTGGCTCATCCCGGTGTGTCCGATACCAACCTGTTCAATCAGATAGGTAGCGATTTTTTCAGAAAACTGTTTATGCCATTGTTTAAGTGGTTTGTGCAGCCGGCCGACATGGGAGCTTTACCACTTTTGAGAGCTGCTGTTGATCCTGAGGCTAAAGGAGGTGAGTTTTATGGTCCCGATGGAATAGGAGGGGTGAAGGGCTATCCTGTGGTGGTGAGGGCAAAAAAACATGCCTATAAAGAGAAACATACCCGTAAGCTATGGAAGTATTCCGAAAAAATTACAGGAATTAAATTTGAAAAATATAAATAAAAACAAAAGGCTGATGAATGGATTTTTCCAAACATCAGCCTTTAAAATTTATCTAATGAATTATTTACTTGAGTACGCTGTCAGCATCCAAAGTTGTTTTTCCTGTTCTTTGATATAGTCGCTCATCATAGCCACAGTTGCTTCATCGCCGGCTTCGGAAGCCAACTTCAGAATGTTACGTTCTGACTCCAGAAAATACGATGTGGTTTCCATAACATGTTTAATTCCTTCGTCGCCGCTTGTTACATATCCGCTTTCTTTTACTTTGGTTATTTTCAGATATTCGCTGAAATTGTGCACCGGTATTCCGTCGAGCATTAGGATACGTTCGGCTATTTCATCCACTTTTTCGGCGGCATTGTTGTACATGTTTTCGAATTGTGCGTGCATAACGTAAAAATCTTTTCCTTTTACATTCCAGTGAAAACCGCGAAGGTTACTGTAGTATACCTGATAATCGGCCAATAATTGTTGTAAAGCGCTTACTACGTTTTTTACTGATTCGGCATTCAGTTTTGTGAAATCTAATGTTTTCATAATTTTAATTTTTATGTTTGTTGTTCGTATTATTTCTTGTTTGTGATACAAAGATAATGTGTTTATCTATATTTTACAAACAGATATTTACAATATCGATATAGATAAATGCAATGAGTAGGCTGACGATATGTACAAAAAAAGCCCTGAACAATTTGTTCAGGGCTTTACAATACATTTAAAAATTTAAATGTTATTTTTTTGCTTCCATGCGTTTTGCATAACGGTTCATGAATTTGTCAACACGTCCTGCAGTATCTACCAATTTGGATTTTCCAGTGTAGAAAGGGTGTGACGAACTCGAAATTTCCATTTTAACAATAGGATAGGTAACACCATCAATTTCGATATTTTCTTTGGTGTTTACAGTTGAACGTGAGAAAAAAGTATCGCCGTTCGACATATCTTTAAATACCACGGTGCGATAGTTTTCTGGGTGAATTCCGCTTTTCATATCTTAATTTTTTTATTATTTTTCTTTTCTTTTTGGGCTTGCAAAAATACAAACTTTCTGTCTAATAATCAAATAATTTGTGCTGAATTTTGATTTTTGTTTCGAATTAATCTTTTTATTTTCATTATCTTTCAGTATATCAGCTTTGTAATGAAATTTAGACCAGTGCTTAAGATCCTAAAAATAAAAAAAACATACCTATAATTACCCCAAACATGTCAATAAGTTTTAGTTTCAGGTTTTTATCATGCATCACTAAAGCGCCATACAAGAAAGGCACAATTACTCCCGCTCTACGTACAGTGGACACGATAGAAATAAGTGAGTCGGGCAGCGAAAGAGCGTAAAAATAGGCGAAATCGGCCGAAACAAGGAAGATTGAGATAAAGGCTATCGACCATCTGAATTGAAATGGAGTTGTGTTTTTACGTCCCGGATACCACAGAAAATAAGTGATAAGTCCCATTATAATGGCCTGATAAAATGTGTAATAGGTTTGAACGGCCATGTGATCGAACTGACCAAGTAAATACTTATCGTACAAACCACTGATGGCTCCTGTTAAAGTTGCTAATATAATGAATATGATCCATTTGTTTGCTCCGGCCGAAAAACCTTCTTTTTTACCGGCAAACGAAAACATAAAAAAGGAGACAAGTGTAATGGCCACGCCGGCCATTTGGAAGCCCGAAAGTTTCTCCCCAAAAATAAGTACACCGCCGATAACTACCCAAACAGGTTGCGTTGCTTTGATGGGTGAGGCAATTGTAATTGGTAAATGTTTCATGGCAAAATAGGCAAAAAGCCACGAAGAAAGTACAATGATTGCTTTTAGGATCAGAAAAAGATGAGTCCTGAAATCGACCGAAGGAACAAAAAACGGAGTGCCCTCCAGCCATTGAGGATGAATGTTTGAAATGATTAAAAAGGGAGAAAGAATGCTACACGAAAATAAAATTGACGAAAATAAAACAGGAATCACGGCATTGTTTTGCAATGATACTTTTTTGCTTACATCATAAACGCCAAGCAAAAGTGCTGATAAAAATCCAAGTGCTAACCACATTACAATTAATAGTTTACAATTTACGATTTACGATTCAATGGTTAACAAAGGTGTTCGAATTATTATAAATTTGAGTTGTCGTCAATTTACAACAAAAAAAGATCATCCGGGTATTGAACGTCAACAAGGTAAAGACCCTGTGCCGGTACTGAAGTCCCGGCCTTACAGCGGTTTTTTGCTTCAATTATCTCCCGAAACTGCTCGATTGTCATTTTGGCACGGCCCACTTCGAGCAATGTACCCACTATTGCTCTTACCATGTTGCGCAGAAAACGATCAGCTTCGATAGTAAAAATCCATTCTCCTTCATTTTGAGTCCACGAAGCCAAATGAATAACACAGTTATTCGTTTTCACATCGGTGTGTAGTTTACTGAAACTTGTGAAATCGCTGTATTCTTTCAAAATGGCAGCAGCCTGATTCATTGCTTCAAAATCGAGATGTTCATTGAAACGGGCAGCATATTCGGATTTAAATACATTTTTACATGTAACAATATGATATTCATATTTACGCGAAATGGCATCGAATCGGGCATGGGCGTCGGGTCTCACTTCTACAATTTTTGAAACAGCGATGTCCTTAGGCAAAATACTGTTCAACTTTACTGTAAGGCCAGTCAGACTTTCTATTTCCTTGTCGGTGTCGAAATGTGCCACCATTAAACGGGCATGCACGCCACTGTCGGTGCGTCCTGCTCCTGTAATTTCGGTCTCGGTTCTGAAAACGGTGTAAAGGGATTTGGTGAGCACTTCCTGAACAGACAAGCCGTTAGGCTGTATTTGCCAGCCATGGTACGCAGTGCCTTTGTACGACAGGTATATGAAGTATCGTTTTTTCACGCTGCAAAATTACGCAAAAAAATCAGGATTTATTTATAGAGCGTGTATTATTCAGGTTTATTTGTAATGAAAATTGAGCTTGTATAAATGATTAAAGCAATATTGTGAAAATATTAAAACTCTATACTATAATTATTTAATGCAATAAATTAGGTTTGAAATATGCCGGATGTTCCTGCTTGCTTTTTTCTTGATTCACAGGGTTTCATATTTCAGAAATTTTCTCGAACTTTGTAAAAATGTTATTCGTGAGTTTAAGCAATTGTTACTATCAAAAACCATCTAGAAATGAAAAAGTCCATAAAGAAATCAGTTTTTTTGTTTTTATTACTAATTCCTGTTTCTCTTTCGGCTCAACAATCGCCACAGATTATTAATGTCGAATCTCGTCAGACCATCTCGTTGGATGGACATTGGAAAACCATTGTCGATCCTTTCGAAAATGGATACTACGATTATCGGCGTATGCCAATGAAATCAGGTGGCTATGGCGATGATAAAGAATATACGGATAAAACCAAATTGCAGGAATATGATTTTTCGACAGATAAAACGCTGACAGTTCCCGGCGACTGGAATACGCAACGTCCTGAATTGTACTACTATGAAGGCACCGTTTGGTATCGAAACAGGTTTGATTATGTGGTGAAGAATGATAAACGTGTTTTTCTACACTTTAGAGCTGTAAATTATGAAGCTATCGTTTTTCTGAACGGAAAGGAAATAGGTCAACATGTTGGAGGATTTACTCCTTTCAACTTCGAGGTGACCAGTTTGCTTAAAAACGGAGAAAATTCACTTGTTGTAAAAGTTGATAATAAACGAAAGCTTGAGGCCGTGCCAACCATCAATACCGATTGGTGGAATTACGGTGGAATAACCCGCGAGGTTACTTTGATAGAAACACCTGCAACTTTTGTGCGTGATTATTATGTTCAATTAAAAAAAACGGACAAGAATCTTATTCAGGGCTGGGTTCAGTTAGATGGTAAGCAGTTAGCTAAGTCACTGAAACTGGAAATTCCCGAACTGAAAATTGTGCAGCAATTAACGCCGGATGCCAATGGATATGCCGCTTTTGAAATAAAGGCAAAACCGTTATTGTGGTCTCCCGAAAATCCCAAACTTTACAAAGTGAATATAACTGTCGACAATGAAACATTGACGGACGAAATTGGCTTCAGAACTATAGAAACAAAAGGAACACAGATTTTATTGAATGGAAAACCTGTTTTTCTCAGAGGTATTTGCATTCACGAAGAAGCAGCTTTCAGCAACAGCAGGGCTTATTCGAAAGAGCAGGATATTACCTTGCTTCAATGGGCCAGGGATATGGGTTGCAATTTTGTTCGCCTGGCACATTATCCACACAACGAACAAATGGTTCGTCAGGCCGAAAGGATGGGCTTAATGGTTTGGTCCGAAATCCCTGTTTACTGGACTATTCAATGGGGCAATGAAGCAACCTATGCAAATGCCGAAAATCAGCTCACCGATAATATTACCCGCGATAAAAACAGGGCTAATATTATCATTTGGTCCATTGCCAACGAAACGCCACATAGTGCTGCCCGACTTAGCTTTCTGACTCGTCTGACCGAAAAAACACGCTTGCTCGATCCTGTCAGGTTAGTGGGTGCAGCCATGGAAAAAGAAGAACTGAGTCCCGGAGTTATGACGGTTAATGATGAGTTGACTCAAATTATGGATGTATTGAGTTTTAACGAATATGTGGGTTGGTACGATGGTACACCTGAAAAATGTGACCGGGTCAACTGGACTTTTTCTGTACAGAAGCCGGTGATAATTACTGAATTTGGGGGAGGTGCACTCTATGGATTAAGAGGTGATGTCACAGAGCGCTTCACCGAAGATTATCAGGAAGATCTGTACATCAGAAGTGTGAATATGTTTAAACGGATACCCGGACTTGCCGGTACTACGCCCTGGATTTTGAAAGATTTCCGATCGCCACGTCGCCAGTTGCGCAATATTCAGGATGATTTTAATCGTAAAGGCTTGATTTCGGACAAAGGACAGAAAAAGAAAGCTTTCTTTGTTATGAAAAAATGGTACGATGAATTAAAAGAGCAATATAAATAGTCACGAGTAAATAGTTACGAGTTACAAGACTGTTTGTTTGTGTTTTCGTATTGTAAAACAAATGGTCAGATATTATTAATTGCTAATTGTAAACATAAAAAAAAGCCAACTGTAAAAGTTGGCTTTTTTATTTGATAAGATTACAAACCTTTTTCGCTGAGGTAACGCTCGGCTTCAAGTGCTGCCTGACATCCGCTTCCGGCAGCCGTAATGGCTTGTCTGTAATGTGGGTCAGCCACGTCGCCGGCAGCAAACACACCAGCTACATTGGTGCGTGGAGTGCCCGGAACGGTTTTGATATAACCAATTTCGTCAGTTTCAATCCATGGTTTGAATACGTCGGAATTTGGTTTGTGTCCGATTGCCAGGAAAAATCCATCTATTTCGATGTGAAGTTGTTCTTCGTCCGACTGTCCGCGACGTTTCACAAGATCAGCGCCCTGTACCACTTTATCGCCTGTAAGTCCAACGGTTTCGTATTCAAAAAGTACTTCTATTTTGGGATTCTTCAATACGCGTTCCTGCATAATTTTAGAAGCGCGAAGAAAAGGTTTCCTAACAATCAGGAATACTTTATCGGCCAAGCCCGAAAGATAACTTGCTTCTTCGCAAGCGGTGTCGCCACCACCCACAACAGCTACTTTTCGTTTGCGGTAGAAAAATCCATCGCAGGTAGCACAGGCCGATACACCTGAACCTGCATATTTTGTCTCGTCGGGCAAACCAAGATATTTGGCAGTGGCACCAGTGGAGATAATAATTGTTTCAGCTTCAATTTGCTTTTCTCCATCAATGGTTACTTTGTAAGGAGCAGCCGAAAGGTCGGTGGCAGTTACCATCCCAAAACGGACATCTGTTCCGAAGCGTTCAGCTTGTTTTTGCAAATCGACCATCAATTCGGGGCCTGTAATTCCTTCGGGATATCCCGGGAAATTTTCCACTTCGTTGGTGGTTGTTAATTGTCCACCCGGTTGCATGCCTACATACATCACAGGAGCTAAGTTAGCTCTCGAAGCATAAATAGCAGCTGTATATCCTGCTGGTCCTGAGCCTATAATCAGGCAACGTACTTTTTCTGTCATATTGTTATGTGTTTTTATTTTTTTATAAATTATGTATCTTGTGCTACAGAATTTTCATTGATTCAAACTTTTATATAACTAAATATTTGAAATTGCAGAAAAATTGATACTGTAGGTTTTACCTTAAGTCATTTATGGTTACACCTTTGAATTTATTTTTATTAAAAACAAAGGTGTCGTCGGTAACTTTTATTCCTTTCTGATAATTGCTCAGTGTGAGGGACATTGAAGAACCGTTTTTTAAATTCATTTTAATCGATACCAGATGGCCGGTATTTTTGCCAACTACTACTTCGATTTTAGTAAAATCATTGTTCTTTTGTTTCGGAGTCATTTCTACAAAGTAGTTTTGTGCTGATTTTGATTTTCCGAATCGAATGTTTGATTTCAACTTGTAACCCGAAAGTATTGCCATTGGATTAACTTGTGCCAGTTCGGTATCGGTTGGCTCTGTAATTGAAACTTCGTTGTTTTGTTCCATATAAGCCCACTGTGTTTTTCCATCGAACCATGCTTTCGTTTCGTCCATTTCAAGAACAAATTTATTTGCTTTCAAAATAAATGTCCCTGAATTTGACTGCGAATTTAAAGCATTTTTTTCAGTTACCGAAAGCTTGAAATTTGTCTTAATGGCATTTGTTTTTGCTGAATTCAGTAGATTATTTATAACTCTTTCTGCATCAGTAGTATTTTGTGCGAAAATGCCTGGTATTGAAAATATTAATACAGCAATAGAATATGTGAATTTGTTCATTTTGATAAGTTTACAGTAAATAATAGGTCATTGATTGTTTTTACTTAAGACAAATAACGTGCAAACATTTTAAATCGATTTTTATTTGTACGAAAAATGAATTATTAGAATATCTATCAGCTGCTTCTCCTCAATTAATTTAGATGTTTAAGTACCTGTTCGAGATGATAATCGTCCATAACCAATACCTGACGGGCTTTGCTTCCTTCGAAAGGCCCAATGATACCGGCTACTTCAAGTTGATCCACTATGCGTCCGGCACGGTTGTAACCTATCGAAAATTTACGTTGAATAAGCGATGTAGAACCTTGTTGATTGGCAACAATAAGTCGGGCTGCTTCTTCGAAAAGCGGATCGCGTTTGGTCATATCTATCGAACTTACATCAATTCCTTCGCCTTCAGCGCTAAGGTATTCAGGCAGATAGAATGCCGTAGGGTAACTTTGTTGTCCGCTAATGTGATGCACTATATTTTCCACTTCGGGAGTATCCACAAAAGCACATTGTACACGAATAAGGTCATTGCCTTGCGAGAAAAGCATATCTCCGCGTCCGACCAATTGATTGGCGCCCGGCGAATCCAAAATTGTACGCGAGTCGATCATCGACGAAACACGAAAAGCAACGCGGGCAGGGAAGTTGGCTTTTATAACACCGGTAATAATGTTTACCGAAGGACGTTGAGTAGCAATGATCATGTGAATTCCCACTGCGCGTGCCAACTGGGCAATGCGTGCGATTGGCATTTCCACTTCTTTACCGGCTGTCATTATCAAATCGCCAAACTCATCCACAATCACAACGATGTAAGGCAGAAAACGATGGCCTTTTTCAGGATTCAGGTTACGGTTGTAGAATTTTTCGTTGTATTCCTTGATGTTCCGAACGTGTGCTTTTTTAAGTAAATCGTACCGATCGTCCATTTCTTTACAAAGCGAGTTCAGTGTTTCAACTACTTTGCTGGTGTCAGTAATGATGGCATCGTCTCCGTCGGGTAATTTAGCCAGAAAATGTTTTTCAATATCTCCGTAAATATTAAATTCTACTTTTTTAGGATCCACCAGCACCAATTTAAGTTCAGAAGGGTGTTTTTTGTAAAGCAGAGATGTGATAATGGCATTCAGTCCCACCGATTTACCCTGTCCGGTAGCACCAGCCACGAGTAAGTGTGGCATTTTGGCCAAATCGACCATGAAAATATCGTTGGTAATGGTACGCCCGAAAGCTACCGGAAGTTCGAATTTCGAATCCTGAAACTTTTTAGAAGCAATGATTGAATGCATTGAAACCACCTGTGGGTCAGCGTTCGGAACTTCGATACCAATCGTTCCTTTTCCGGGTATCGGGGCAATGATACGAATACCGGTGGCGGCAAGGCTCAACATAATATCATATTCCAGGTTCCTGATTTTAGAAATACGAACGCCGGCTTTTGGCACAATTTCGTACAAAGTAATCGTTGGTCCAACCGTTGCCTTGATAGTATCTATTTCAATACCAAAGTTTTGGAGAATGGTAATTATTTTGTTTTTATTCGCATTTTGTTCCACCATGTCGATTTGTGTATCGTTGTCGGTACCGTAAATCTTCAACAAATCGAGGGTAGGAGGGACGTAATGAGATAAATCCAGTGTAGGATCGTATTTTCCGAGTTTTGCAAGGTTGTAGAAAGGGTCATCGTTCTCTTCGTTCACAGCATTCGCTTCTACAGCATCCACGGCTTTGTTCTCTTCTGTTTCTTCGGGTTGGGTGATTTCAAAAGGAACTTCTACTTCCGGTATATCTTCCGCCTCAGGCATGTCATCAGTTGCAATGCTGAAACTTTCTTCTTCCATATCGGTGCCTTTTGTAATCCAGTCTTCCGGTATAATCTCAGTTCCAACAGCAACAGTTTGCTCCTGAGCATTCTCTTGCTCAAAATAGTCCTGATCTTCAACTTCCGATTCTTTTTGTTTCTTTGAAAAAATACGTTTCAGAAATGGTATGGTGGCTTTTGAACTTATGATGCTATAAACCAAAAAGGTGCCAACTATCAGCATGAGCGTTCCCGGAAATCCTATGTATGAATTAAGCCATGTACTCACAGCTTCGCCATGCTGACCCCCCGGTGCAAAGAAAATCCATTCTTTTACAAAAGGATTTACTGCAAATCCAAGGGTTACGGATGTCCATATCAACCAGAATGAAGCGTGGAAAAAGCTTTTGATTAACGATGGAGACTTTATTTTAAGCATCTTGAAACTAATCAGTCCAATAAAAAATATAATCGCAAAGGATGAAATACCGAACCATTTGTGAATGAAAATGTGTGATAAGTAGGCTCCCGTAATGGATGTCCAGTTCTGGGTGTCGTAGCGCATTGCCTTGATTTCGGACAATGGAAGCTCCATGATGCTTTGATCGGCAGCACCCGAAATGAAATAAGATATAAAAGCCATTATCAGGTACAAAACTCCTAACAAAAGCATTAATCCTGCAACAAATCTTGTGCGTTCATCTGTTACAAAAGATTTCATTACGTCCCAGATGCCCGGTTCGTTCGATTTTTGCTTTTCTGTTCTTTTTTTCTGCTCGGGTTTTGACTCGGTTTTAATGCCTGGTCTTATCGGTTTTCGTGGTGCCATAAATATTGTAGTTAATAATTTGGAATATGGTATTCGAAATTATTGATTTGTTTTTGTTTTTTTGTAATGATAAAACAAGTTATGTGCTTTAATTTGCAAAAATAGCAAAAAAGACAGGGGATAAATTATTTTTTCTCATAAATTTGCAGACTTTAGATAAAAGACAAAAAGAGGGCTGGTGCAATTGAAATGCGATTTCATTTGTGTCCATAAATTGTCGCCAATTAATAACAACACAATGACAACTAAACAACGTTACAAAAATATAATTGAATGGTTTCAGGTAAATATGCCTGTAGCCGAAACGGAACTTCATCACAACAATCCTTATGAATTGCTGGTGGCTGTAATTTTGTCGGCACAATGCACGGATAAGCGTGTTAATATGATTACTCCGGCTTTGTTCGAAGCTTTTCCAACGCCTGAGGTGATGGCTGCAAGTTCGCACGAGGTGGTTTTCGATTATATTCGTTCCATTTCGTATCCGAACAACAAATCCAAACATTTGGTGGGTATGGCTCAGAAGCTGGTCAGCGATTTTGGTGGCGTGGTGCCCGACGATGTGGATTTGCTACAAACTTTACCCGGAGTAGGACGGAAGACTGCCAACGTAATTGCTTCGGTTATTTACGATAAGCCGGCCATGGCTGTGGATACGCATGTGTTCAGAGTGTCGGAGCGGATCGGACTGACTACAAATTCTAAGAATCCGCTTCAGACCGAACGAGAACTGATGAAGAACATTCCCGAAGAATTAATCCCGCGGGCACATCACTGGCTTATTTTGCATGGACGGTATGTGTGTATTGCTCGCAAACCCAAATGCGATCAATGCGGGCTGACTGAGTGGTGCCGGCATTACAAAAAACAAAGCCCCGAATAAAAATTTCGGAGCTTTGTTTTTTGTAAAAATCTCAAATCTTCAAACTGAGTTTCACTCTTCCGCTATACGGTTGAAATCATCCGAATTGTAAAGGTTCATTTGTGCACGCATCAGATTGGCCGATTTCATAGCAATGATTTTTGTTTCGTTCAGAATATTCAGGTAGAGTATGCTATTGCGCGTGCCTGTTTCTTTTTCCTTGGTACGTTTGATTTGTTTTTTGACTAATTCAGAATATAAATCAAGTATTGTAGCCCTGCGTTCTTTAATTTTTTCAAGTCCGGAATAGTCATTATTTTTAATCATATCGGTGTATTCGTGGAAAGCAGCAATAAATGAACCGCCAAGTTCTTTCAGGTCTTCAATTTGTTCTTTGCTGAATCCTTCGTGCGCATTGTCGATAAAATCGTACCCGGATTTTGTAATATAGCGAAGCGATACAGATATTTCGTACGAATAATCCACAGCCTGAATGTAGTATTGCCCTGTGTCTAAAGATGTTTGATTCAGTCGTTGCAATGTTGGTAGCACCTCGTAGGCTCTACGGCGTTTGCATTTTCCGTGAAATTCGTCGGCCACTTTGTAAAGCTTTGACAAGCTTTTACGGTCTTCCTTAAATAAACCATCCAATACACCCTGATATACTTCGATTGTGGTTGCTACGGCTTGTTCAATTTGTTGAGTAGCGTTTACAACAACATCGTGTTCGCTGTTTAGATGAACTTCATCTTCGTTTACTTCGTTTTTTTCACGTTTTTTGTGTACACGTGCAAATTGGAAGAACAGAAATGCAACCAATATTATGGAACCTACAATGGCATAAATACCGCCATACATAAGAGCAAATGCAACCAAAGCAGCCACCGAAAATGCAATAATAGCAGTAAGAAACCAGCCACTTATGACCGTAAGTACTCCGGTAATACGATATACAGCACTTTCGCGCCCCCATGCTTTGTCGGCAAGCGATGAGCCCATTGCTACCATAAAAGTGACATAGGTGGTCGAAAGTGGTAGCTTGAGGTCGGTACCTACCGAAATAAGCAATGCCGAAACAGTAAGATTGACAGATGCTCGTATCAAGTCGAAGGAAGCATCTCCTTTTTCCTCGCTCGAAAGAGGCTTAAAGCGGCTTTCTAAAAAACTGCTCACTTTTTGTGGGGTGATTTTGTCAATCATCTTACTGAAATTTACAGCATTCCGAACAAGTTTTCGCGATGCTCCGGTAGACGAAAAACGTTCAATCCCCTCATCCTGACGTGATAAGTTTACCTCTGTTTTTGTAACGCTTTTGGCTTTTTTTGAAAACCACAATGCCAACACCATTATAATACCAGCCCCGAACAAATATCTCCAGTCTACATTTACCGGGTCGGAAAGTTGATTCATCATTAGCGTGTCCACTGACCCTCCCGAAGAAGCGACTCCTGATGCAATTTCGAACGAACTTAATCCGGCCATAAATACACCGATAAAGTTAACGAGATCGTTGCCTGCAAAGGACAGTGCCAGAGCAGCGGTGCCGGCCAGAATGATGATTTTGAGGATGTTTATTTTGAAAATATGTTGAAGTAAGGCCATAAGAGCCGTCCAGCCCAGCCAGGTGTAAAGTAATACTATTCCTATGTTGTCGTGGATATAAATGACAGTGTCTTTTGAAAGTAATGTCGTGTTTTTTAATCCTTTAAAAATAGCAAAGTAAGTGATGGCAGTCAGTGCTATTCCTCCCCAAAGAGCTCCGAAGTAATTGAAGGATTTTTTGTATTTAAATGAAAAAACAAGGCGTGAAACCCACATAATGCCTGAACCAAATGCAAAGGCGATGACTACAGAAACCAAGATTCCGGAGATAATGGCAAAGGCTTTTCCTGTATTGATATAATCGATTAAAAAGCCTGCATCAGTTTGCCATATATTGACCAAAGCTACAGCTACAGCTGCGCCAAGCAGTTCAAATATAAGGGAAACAGTGGTGGAAGTGGGTAGCCCAAAGGTGTTGAATACATCCAATAAAATAACATCGGTGACCATCACCGCCAAAAACAACATCATGATTTGCGGAAACGTAAACAATCCGGGATGAAAAACTCCGCTTCGGGCTATTTCCATCATTCCGCTTGAAAATAATGAACCAACCAATACGCCTATTGATGCTACTGTAAGAATGACCCAAAGCGGAGCTACTTTAGATCCAATACTTGAGTTCAGAAAATTAACAGCATCGTTTGCTACTCCTACTACAAGGTCGAGCGCCGCAAGACCCAATAAAACAATCACAATTACAATGTAAATAGTATCCATTTATGTTTTTTTATTCGGTGGCAAAATTACATACAATCCTATTCTGTATAATCAACAATTTCATTAAATATATGTTTCAAAAATATTACAAAAACATTACAAAAATATGCATGAAGCTTTTTAGTTGGATGTATTAAAAAAATTTGGATATTTAGAAATGTATGCTTATTTTTACAGCTTGATTAACAATCATTTTGATGGAACTACTTGTATTAGCTTTATTATTCTTATTCAACGGTTTTTTTGCATTATCGGAAATTGCGCTTGTGTCAAGTAAAAAAACACGACTCGAACAAATGCGGTTAAAAGGGAGTAAAGGGGCTGCCATAGCCTTATTGCTTCAGAGAGATTCAGAAGATTTTCTGTCGGCCATTCAGGTGGGCATCACTCTTATTGGTATTGTAACGGGGGTTTATGGCGGTGTGAATATTGCCGATGACATTACGCCCTTTATCGCCCGTTCGGAGATGTTGCAGCCTTATGCAGCCGAGATTGCAATGACCCTCACAATTGTAATTATTACTTATCTATCTATTATCATTGGCGAACTTGCCCCTAAAACAATAGCGCTGAGTAATCCGGAAAAAACAGCCCGCATTGTGGCCCCCTACGTTTATTATTTCAGTAAAATTCTTTTTCCTTTTGTTTGGTTGTTGTCAGTTTCTACTAATTTGATAATGAAACTTTTGGGAGTTAAAAAACAAAATGAGCAGATTACAGAAACCGAATTGCGTCAGATGATTAAGCTGGCATCGAACGAAGGAGTGATAGAAGAGGAGCAAAACGACATTCATGAAAATGTGTTTTATTTTTCGGATAAGAAAGCTCACCATTTAATGACGCACCGCACCGACATTGAGTGGGTGGATTTGAATAAACCATTGCCCGAAGTAACCGAAAAGATTGAATCGGTTCATCACAGCAAAATTGTATGTTGTCGCGACAATATGGATAATTTTCAGGGCGTTTTATATGTTAAGGATTATTACAAAGCGCTGAGCAAAAACAAAAGTATAAATATCGAAGACCTGATTGTTGAACCTATCATACTTCCAGAAAATGCCGAAGCACACAAGGTGCTGAATGAGTTACGTCAAAACGAAAGTCGTGTTTGCTTTATTGTGAACGAGTATGGCGGATTTGAAGGCGTGATAACTCTCTACGATATTATGGAAAATCTGGTGGGTGATATACCTGAAGCCGGTGAATCATCAGAACCCGATATGTTTGTGCGCGACGATGACTCGGTACTTGTGAATGGAGATGCTCCCGTGGAAATTCTGACAGATATTATTGAGGAATTTGAAGTGGATTTTAGTAAAATAGATTATAATAC
>CAYMHE010000068.1:11218-15038 GCA_964390175.1 uncultured Paludibacter sp. | reverse complement strand
ACAAAGCACTCAAAGTAAAAAACTTATACGTTTAATACTTTGAGTGCTTTGTTATTTCAGGGAATAAACCTTCAGCAAAAGCCGGGATGTATTATTCAAAAAACAATGTAAATTTCATTGATGATGTATATCGTATATTTTAAGAGCTTCGGGACTGACACCAACAGAATTGCTTATTTTTTCAACTAAATCCATGTAAGCTTGTGCCAAATGGTTTCGAGCGGACCCTGACGATGATGCTTCATCCAATAGGTACTAAAGATGCCCTGTAAAACGGCCAATACCACGCCGATGAAAAGGCTGTAGGTAGCGCCGGTGTATTTATAGAGACCAAGGCCGAAACCATAATAAATAAATGACCCGATAATGGATTGCATTATATAATTCGACATACTCATGCGCCCGAAGGGCGACAGCACATCGAGGATTTTATGCAATGCGCGGCTCTGATACAACAAAGTAAAGCCCGAAACCAACACAAACATAAAAGCCATATTCGACCAGCTTTGCACAATTAATGCCAGCGGACGATGAATGGCGACACTACTCACCCACTCCGTTACATTGCTTTTGACGATAAAAAGCAGCACAAACAACTGGGCGGCAACAAGAAGCGTTCTCAACCAGAACTTTGAATTTTCGGGAGAATTTACAAATAAAGCTTTACGACCGGCCAGCATACCCAGCATAAACAAGGATGCGGTTTGGAAAACACGTCCGGCCTCCCAGGTCCAGAGCAATACAGCCACTTTACCATTCATCAGATTACCGATCCAGGTATCTACAATTGAATCACCCTGAATGTATTCGCCCATTTTACCGAAGAGCGCCCACGATGCCGGATCGGTCATTTGCATTTCAGGATGCTGTAGACCCCTGATGACGTTGAACCATTCGTAGGGCTGTAGCATCAATAGAACTGCAATAATAAATACAGTTTTATTGCTCAGTTTAGCCACCGGAATAAGCACAAAACCGATAATGGCATAAATGGTAAGTATATCGCCCTGATAAAAAGCCGAGTTAATCAGCCCGAAACCAAGTAAGAGCAACAATCGCCAGGCAAACCGGAGGCGGAAATCTTTGCCTTTTTTGGCCTGATTATCATTTTGGATAAAGAAAGTAAGTCCGAAAAGCAAAGCGAAAATGGCATAGGATTTTCCTCCAAAAAGGAAAAACAGCGTATCCCAAATACCCTGATCGATGGGCTTCAGCCAGGCAGGAAGTCCTTCAGGCGTGAAATAATAATCGAAATGCTCAATATTGTGCAAAAGCATAATAGATACAATGGCGAAACCGCGCAATGCATCAACCACATGAAGGCGGGAAGATTCTGACATAGTATTTTTTTTGACAAAGATAAAAATAAAAAATACAATCAAATACTATGTCCTCCGAAAAGTGACTTAACCGATCATTACGCCCGTCATCGACAACGAACCCATTACAATTTTATCATTAAAAAGGCTTACCTTATCGGCTTTGGTTTGTAAGCCAAGAGCATACAACAAAGGTATATAATGTTCTGCCGTAGGTATGGCTTGCTGAAAGGCAGCGCCCTGATGTTGAAAATCGATGATGGACTGATGATTGCCAGCCAGAATAGCCGTATTTACTTTATCGCGTACTTCCAATGCCCAGTCGAAGCTTGCATTTTCGTCCTGCCAGTTCACCCGGCGCAGGTTGTGTACTATATTTCCGCTTCCCACTATCAACACCCCGCGCGAACGCAGAAAAGCAAGTTCCTTGGCCAATGCATAATGATATTCTGGTTGCTGGAAATGATCGATACTCAACTGAAGCATTGGAATATCGGCTTTAGGATAAATATGTCTCATCACGCTCCAGGCGCCATGATCGAAACCCCACTCCAAACGATCAAGACCAATATCGGTTATAGCATTCTCCTTGATTTCAATCGCAAGTTCGGGCAATCCGGGGGCCGGATACTGCACTTCGAAAAGGGCACGGGGGAAACCTCCGAAATCGTGAATCGTTCGGGGATTAGGCATGGCAGTGAGGTAAGTACCACGCGTTTCCCAATGTGCCGAAACACAAAGAATGGCTTGCGGCCGGGGAAGGGATGCGCCTAACTGTTGCCACGTCTGCGAAAACTCATTGTCCTCAATAGCATTCATCGGACTACCATGACCTACAAAAAGAACAGGCATCAAAGGAGAAGGACTCAATTCGTTTTTATGAAGTAAATTCATTGTTGAAACGATTTTTTGATTTACAATTTAAGTATTTACAATTAAGATATTTACAATTGAACTATTTACAATTTACAATTGAAGAGAAAAACAGCCATTACTACATTATTGTTGTTGAAACGCTTTTACTATTTACAATTTAATCATTTACAATTTACAATTGAAGCCTACGGACTACCTTTCAACCCCTGATTCACTTTATGAATTATCAATTGTCAATTATCAATTATTAATTATTAATTATTTTCTCACTCTGGTTCATAGATCATTTTCCGGGTCATTCCACCATCGATGGTGAGGTTGGTGGCTGTAATAAAATCATTTCCGGGTGCAGTAAGGAACAAACAAGCCCGGGCAATATCTTCGGGACGACCTACCCTGCCCGAGAAATGCTGTCGGTGATCGATATCCCGCAATGTTGCGTCAGCCGAAGTTTCTATCCAACCGGGACTGATACTGTTCACGCTGATTTTATACTCAGCAAAAGAAGCAGCCAAAGCATGCGTAAGCGACAGAATGCCTCCTTTCGAAGCCGCATAAGCTTCGCTGTGAGGTTCGGACATAAAGGCACGCGTCGAAGCAATGTTCACAATAGCGCCTCCGTTGTCCTTCATATGCAGGGCAGCTTCGCGCGAAAGCAAAAACATGGAGCGAAGATTTGTATTTAAAATCTCATCCCATTCGTCCACGCTTAATTCAAAAGGCGATTTCCAACGGGATATTCCGGCATTGTTGATAACGATATCGATACGATTGTAGAGCCCGATTACAGTATTTATCAGCAAAACAATATCTTCGGGCACGCTTACATCCGCTTTTATAAATGTGGCGTCGTAACCATCCAAAATATATTCAGTTTCGGTTGCACGTCCGGTACTTTCGTTTTTATCCACCAAAATAACTGTTGCAGCTTTTTCGGCATAAGCGCGGGCAATACTTTTTCCAATACCGCTTCCCGCTCCCGTCACTATTACAATTTTCGATTTCAACAACATATTCTACAGTATTTATGCTTCCCTCACTCCTGCGATCATCCAAAAAACCATTTGTGCAGTTCGCCGTAATGTTTTTTGTACATTTTAAAGCTGTCCTCGAGGATCTTTAAAGCAGTTTCTTTATCGAAGAATTTCTCCACCACCACTGTTTTATTTTCAAGTTTTGTATAGTCCTCGAAAAAGCTCATGATTTCGGTAGTCATGTGCTGTGGCAATTCCGAAATATCATTAAAGTGGTTCACACTGGGATCACCCGCAGCAACAGCTATAATTTTATCGTCGGCCTCACCGTTGTCGAGCATTCGCATCACCCCTATCACCTTGGCCTCGACGATGCACAACGGCACCACTTCTATCTGCGACAGAATAAGAATATCGAGCGGATCGTGATCGTCGCAATAGCTCTGCGGGATAAAACCGTAATTGTGGGGATAATACATCGACGAATACAATACCCTATCCAGCTTCAGCAATCCGCTTTCCTTATCCAGTTCATATTTAGCCCTGTTTCCTTTGGGTATTTCTATAATTCCCTTTACTACATCCGGTTGACCAGTCACCGGAACTACCTGATGCCATGGATTAAAATTATTTCGCATCTAAATTTATTTA
>CAYMHE010000068.1:7241-11118 GCA_964390175.1 uncultured Paludibacter sp. | reverse complement strand
ACACGCTCAATCACCCCTTTTTCATCAATAATAAAAGTGGTACGAAACATGCCCATGTAAGTGCGCCCATACATCGACTTTTCGCCCCAGGTACCGAATTGTTCGGACAGTTTTTTGTCGACATCGGCAATTAAATGAAAAGGCAAACCCTGCTTTGCAATAAACTTTTGATGCGACGAGGCCGAATCGGCGCTCACCCCTATCACTTCGTAACCGGCTTTGCGCAAATCGTCGTAACCATCCCGTAAACTGCAAGCCTGCGCCGTGCATCCGGGCGTTTGATCTTTGGGATAAAAATACAAAACCACTTTTTTAGCTGCAAAATCAGACAACCTGATTTCTTTCCCGTCCTGATTAAGTCCTAACAGATCAGGAGCTTTATCACCTACTTGTAATGCCATAATAATTATTTTTTTTAGCGCTGTTTTTATTCACCATCGCTGTACTTACCGACCACAAAGTTAGTGATTCGAAACGATAAATTGTAAAAAAGAGCGGATGATTTTAATTCTGTTTAAAGTTGTGATTAAAATAACGCCGCAGACCTTAAAAAGTTAGCAGAATCTGAAAATTTGAGAATTTGAGAGTTTGAGAATTTGAAAATTAACCGGGGACCAAAGACTTTAGACTTTAGACTTTCGACTGCCTGTGCCTGTGCCTGTGCCTGCATTTCTTAAAATATCCCACCAAAAACTTGCTGTTGTTAAATATGTTATTTATCTTTGGACACTAAATAACTAACTGTCTAATTTCCTTACGCGTTAAGACAAAAACACAGTTTTTCCAGAAGCTATACATCGTACAAATAAAACAAATATACCTAAAGCAGAAATAGGCGCCATGGCATAGCCAGACAGGAAAAGGCGTAGCGCGTATTATGGGAAATCCGGGAAATAAAAAACTCATTGAGTTACGAAGCTAACGACCAAAAAAGTGATAATTGAAAATCAAAAACTTACGGGGTCGTTAGTCAGAAGTGTAAAAAAAAGAAAGAAACGAATATCTCATTCGGATGACTTGTGTAGCCAACCATGAATTATAAAATATAAAAATAAGTAAAATGGCAGATTTTAATCGAATAGGCAGAGACCTTATTAAAGAAGGTATTTTTGAACGTTTCCCTGAATTAACACCATTTGTAGGTGAAAATTATTCTAATACAAATCATTCAAGGTTACTTCTAATCTGTGAAAGCAATTATTTCACAGATGAATTGGAATTAAAATCGAAAAGTGTTTTCAAAGATGCTGAAAAATGGTATTTTGGAGAAGATTGTACTCTTATTCCAGAAGAAAAAAGAAGAGATGTGAATAACGATGGTAAAATAACATATCTTAAAGGCTTATTTCGTACAATAAAAAAATTACTAAATACAAACGAATACGACGATGCCGCTTTTTACAATTATTTTTTAAGACCAGCTAGTGAAAAGAATAAAAAAGGGGAAAGTGATTTAGGTTTTCAAAAAGGCTATACTGAATTAGATGGAGAAGTGGCTTTTGTGGCCTTTTGTGGAATATTAGAATCATTACAGCCCAATATAGTAATATTTGCGTCAACATTAGCATGGGAAAAGATGGAATTCTTTAAAAATAAACAAAAGAAAGACTTTGGTAAAATTGCAATTGAGAAGGTATCACATCCCTCTTCTCCATGGTGGAATAAATCTAATGGTGCACATGGTCGTAAATTGTTCGAGAATCTTCTGATAGAACATTGGATCAAGAAATTTCAAAAATTACAAACAATTCACAGTGAGTTGAGACAAAAATTCAATGTTGAGAAGGATTACAAGTGTTTTTCTGATGAGAAAGGTAATTATCTTTCCTGTTTGTATTTCAATATAAATAATTCGACTTTTTGTTGTGAAACCGGTGTGAAAATCAATGATAATAATTTTTGGACTTGTTTTTATAAAACTGAAAACAGCAAAGAAATTCCTGAGTTAGACGGAAAAGATATTAAAGTACTACCAGATGTTAGTAACGACAAAATAGTAGCAGTAATTGAAAAACAAATTCGAGAAATCATTGAAGAAGTAAGTAAAACATAACAATATGCTCATTCTCCACCTTTCCGACACTCATGGCAAACACCACGAATTGCGCAATTTGCCATCCGCTGATATAATCATTCATTCGGGCGATATTTCTTTTGCAGGTTCGGAAAACGAAGTAATGGATTTTATCGAATGGTTTGCTGCATTACCATATAAATACAAAATATTTATTGCAGGCAATCACGATTTTTGTTTGTTTGAAGCTAATATAGATGGACTGCCAGAAAACTGCTTTTATTTATGCAATTCAAGTGTTACTATTCAAGGCGTAAAATTTTATGGTGTACCCATGTTTATGGAAGATGCGATAACAGGCGATTATGATACGAATTTGCAGAAAATCCCAAGCAACACAAATGTTCTTATAACACATCAACCACCTAACGGCATTTTAGATTATTCGGCAAATATCAACCATGGCAACAGGAACTTATTGGAAGTTGTATTGAAAACTAAGCCGAAGTATCACCTTTTTGGACATATTCACGGAGCTTATGGAATTGAGAAATCAGAACATACAACTTTTGTCAATGCTGCTATTTTGAGCGAAAATTATGAACTTATGTATCAACCGATTTTGCTGAAAATATAAGAAAATGATACACAATTTAATCTCTAAATCGCCTAGCCCCTAATACTTATGCTTCCTGCGGTCAGAACGACCCGGCAAGGAAGCCTCGGTTGAATCCAGAAAGACGGGATAAACCGTATTCACTGTTAGGCTGAGCTGGTTAAGTGAGGGCAAGTGCAAGAAAGAAAAAAGACAAGTATAATTGATCCATATGAAACTGACATGAAAGAGATGAACCAACAAGAATACTCGAATTTCATACAGAAAAACTTAGAACAGATTTTCCCTGAGTTTATTGACTTTTACAGACACGAAGGCGACATTTATATTCTTGAATATCCAAGCGGGAAGAAAGAATTAATTTTATGGATTTCGACGCAAGACGACGAATTATCAATAGGATTAGATAGAAATAGTGAATGTATATGGCACACTCATATGAGTCTCTTTGGAGCTTATGAACCAGAAAGCGAATTGAAAGAAGCTATTGAATTTATCAACGGACTATTTGACGGAAGACAAATAATTGTGATAAACGAAAAGAATGAAATCTATGTGACAGACACACAAGAAAAGACTAATGAATTTGGCAACAAAGTGCTTCTCAAATCATGGAATGACTTTTAAAAAGAAAAATACAAAGGTGAGAAACAACACAATAAATATCATATAAAATATTAAGAAGCATTCATATTACTTCAAAAAACTTTAGTGGTAGTTGGTAGCATAAAAAAAGACAGGGAAAGCTTAAATTCTTATAATAATTGAAAAGACTTAAACTGACCCTGTCGTAAAAATAAATTTGACTTTAGTTGAATTCTTATTGGTTCATCATACTGGGTTTACCTTCGAGCTGTGCCGCTGCATCAACACTGAATGTGCCATCGCTGACAATTTCTTCGCCTTCTTCTAAACCGGAAATAACGACATAACTGTTTCCAAGCATTGGCCCTGTTTCAATTTCGCGCATCTTGAAATTCAGTTCATCGCTATCGGGTTGTTTTACATATACTACCGAACGTTTTCCTGTCCAAAGCACTGCCGAACGTGGAATAACTAATTTGTCTTTATAGGCATTCAGATTAGCTTTTACAATTCCTGTTGCAAACATTTCGGGTTTTAGTTTGCCTCCGCTATTGTCAACTTCTACCCGTACTTTTGCAACTCTGTTTACTGGGTCAATTACAGGGTCGATAAAACGAATAGTCGAGTTAAAAACCTTATCGGGCAATGCTTGCAAACTAAAG
>CAYMHE010000068.1:0-7141 GCA_964390175.1 uncultured Paludibacter sp. | reverse complement strand
GCTTCGTATATGGCAGGTTGCGATTGTTTTTCCTTTGCTGCTTCGAGCAATTCTTGTTGTGCTGTAATTAACTCGGGCGAATAAATAAGTGCCAGCAATTGTCCTTTAGTTACTACTTCACCTGTAAAGCCAACGAAAAGTTTTTCTATTCGTCCCGAAATATGAGCCACCTGATTTTGTAACAATCGCTCGTCGGCCTGTACTTTTCCATACAGCCTGACTTCTTTAGCTGGCTTACTGCGGCTTACAATTGATGTTGCAACATTTGCTAAAGCTGCTGCATCGGCCGTAAAATGTATAGCATTCGAATCCATCTGAGCCGTGCTGTTTTGATTTAATAAAATCAAATCCATAGCACAAATGGGACATTTCCCCGGCTTATCCATTTTTATTTGAGGATGCATGGAGCAAGTCCATATTTCATTTTTCTTTTCGGACTCTGTGTGATTGTGTTCATCCTTTGTTGTAGAAGATGAATGAAAAAATAACCAACCAAGGAAAAGTCCAAAGAGTATCAATAACCCGTAACGGACATATTTGTTTAAAATAATTGATTTCATATCTTTATTGTTTTAATCTTTTTAGTTGAGAAATTGCTTTGTTATAATCAACAACAGCCTCTACCTCTTTCATCTCATAATCGAGCATTTGCTGTTGCACCTGAACTATTTCTGTTAATCCTACCGTAGATGCTGCGAATGATTTAAGCAGTATGTCAACTGATTTTTGAGTAAGTTCACGTTGATTTTGATAAAGTTTAATTCTTCTTTTAGCATCCTGATATTGCTGTAATGCTTCTAAGTAAGCTATTTTTAACGCATTGGCAGTAGCCACGTAATTATTTTCGGATGCTGCTTTTAAATAGCCTGATTCTGTTTGCATAGCCTTGTATTTCTTCCGGTAAATGGGCAAAGTAACACTTAGCATAGGCATAATCATATCTTGTCCGTTCATGGAAGATGTTGACATTGGATTTTTACTTATTACAGAATAATTCAAACCCACGCCAACCATAGGTAAACCCATTTTTTGTTGCATCCTTTTCCGTGCATCAATTGACAGTTGGTCATATTTAAGCATCGTCAGCATAGGATTATTTACAAACATAGAGTCGGAAACCGTTAAATAGGCAATATCCAAGGGCTCAACCGGCAGCGAGTTTATAACAGCAACAGGCAATTGCAAATTGCGATTTAACTGGCTATTAAATTTGGACTGGATAATTTGTTTCTCATTCTTAAGTAAAAGAATCGAATTTTCAAGTTCCTGAATTTCTGTTTGAATGCGGTAAATATCAACCAATGATGAATTGCCTGAACTCATCGCTGCATTCATCGGCGCTGAAACTCCATTCGCTTTAGCACTTGTGACCAAACCTGAACTTCTTGCGTTATTATTCATACCATCACTCATTCCTCCCGAACTTGCCGATAAGCCCGATGCTCCATTTCCCTGCATTTTTCCCGATGCCGAATTGCTCGCATTACTTGTCGAACCTGTTTTAAGTTTCGCTATCGAAAGTCGTTCAATGGTCTTTAATAGTTCCAGATTATTGGCTGAAATAATTAAATTCTGTCTCACTTTGTACAGGTCGAACCAGATAGATTGTACATCAAAATACACCTGCAATTTTGCATCAACAAAAGCTTCGTATTTCGCCTTTGCCATCAAACTCATTTCATCTTTGGCATTTTTCAGGACACCAAACCACGGAAACATCTGCATAAGTTTTACATCTGCCACCTGATTTCCTGCCATCAATTCCATAGGACTGAGAAAAAATCCCATCTCCAATTGTGGGTCGGGTAACGAACTGGCCTGTGGAATTTTTTGAAGTGCTGCCTGATATTCGTTGTATCGTTGCATAACGGTTGGATTATTTTTTTCGGCTATCTCCAAATAGTAATTAAGAGAGTCAGTTGCCTGACTATACCCCACAACGTTAATCATTAAAATACTGATTAAAATGATTGTTCTTTGTATCCAATTTTTTTCCATCATTATTCCTGATTATTGATTGTTTGAATACTCTTTTTCAAATCTCGTTTTACTGCATTTTCACGCCATATAGCCTGAAAAAGCGGAACTACAAAAATGGTCATAACCTGTATAATCATACCTCCAAATGTTGGAATCGACATTGGAATCATTATATCTGCTCCTTTTCCAGTTGCTGTAAGTACTGGCAGCAAAGCAATTACAGCCACGGCTGTAGTCATCATAGCCGGACGAACTCGTTTTTTTCCTGCTGTAATTACAGCTTCGCGCACTTCATGTACTGTTGAAGGTTTTCTTTCTTCAAATATCTGATGAATATACGAACCCATCATTACCCCATCATCGGTTGCAATCCCGAACAATGCAATAAAACCAACCCAAACAGCAACGCTTAAATTAATCGGGTGCATCTGAAAAAGATCCCGTAAATTTACATTTGCTATCGAGAAGTTTAAAAACCAGTCCTGACCATATAGCCAGAGCATGATAAATCCACCAGCAAAAGCAACAAAAACTCCCGAAAAATGGATTAACGAAGCTGTGATGGTTTTAAATTGAAAATACAATAACAGTAAAATAAGTATTAAACTGATAGGAATTACAATTGATAAGCGTTCAGAAGCTCGAACTTCATTTTCGTAATTTCCTGCAAATTTAAACGTTACACCTTTTGGTAATTTCAATTCACCTGTATCAATTTTTTTCTGCAATACATCCGCTGCTTCATTTACAACATCTACTTCGGCTTTACCTTCCAATTTATCAAATATTACATAACCCACCAGAAAGGTATTTTCGCTTCGTATCATTTGCGCACCCCGTGTATAATCAATATCGGCAATTTCGCTTAATGGTATCTGACTTCCATTCATGGCTGGTATCAATATCCGCTTAATATCTTCAGGATTGTCACGCAATTCGCGGGCGTAACGTACACGCATTGGGAAACGCTCGCGCCCTTCCACCGAAGTACTTAACGCCATACCGCCCATTGCTACCTGCAATATCTCCTGTACCTCACTCACCGTCATGCCGTATCGTGCCATGTTTTCACGATTTAGTTTTATTTCAAGATAAGGTGCGCCTACAGCACGGTCATAAAATACCGAACTTGCTTTTACCGAATGAACATCTTTCAGTGCTTTTTCAAACTGCATTCCCGCTTTTTCTATCGACTCCAGATCAGGTCCATACACTTTCAGTCCCATGGGCGCACGCATTCCGGTAGAAAGCATAACTAATCGGGTTTCTATGGGTTGTAACTTTGGTGCCGAAGTTAATCCGGGTATGTTGGTTACTTTTACTATTTCATTCCAAATATCAGTTGGCTTTTTTATTTGTGGTCGCCATTGCCTGAAGTAGTCACCTCTTTCAGACACTATTAAACTATCAGCAGGGATGACCCTGAAATCATCTTTTTCAGGATTATAGCTTGCACCATTTTTCAATAAATAAGCTCCATCTCCATTTGTTTTAAAACGCATTCTGTGACCGTTTTCGTCCAGAATATATTCAGGTCGATAGTTTATGGTGTTTTCGAACATCTGTACAGGTGCGGGGTCTAAAGATGAATTCACACGTCCCCATTTCCCAACAGCCACTTCCACTTCAGGTATGGCAGCCAATCGTTTATCGAGCGTTTCTATATAATTCAGATTCTTTTCGATGCTCGAATGAGGCATACTTGTAGGCATTAAAAGAAATGAACCCTCATTCAACGAAGGCATAAATTCTTTACCAATACCCGGAAATGCTTTGGCGGGTGCATGCCAGCCTATTTTATCAAATCCCTGAGCTACCCATCCAAAAGTTTTATCAAATCCCTGCCATATTACCCAGCCAAAAATTAAAGTAAATGCCGGTAGTAACAGAAATTTCCACTTATTGAGCAACGCCCAACGAAGTATAGGTTCGTAAAAATGAACCATACTCATCAGTGCTGCCAAGATTACAGTTACAATACCAGCAACAAACAAGAAGTTAACGATTGTGCCATTGTGTGCCCCCAGAGGTAACCATTCAACAGTTAAATAATAAAGCGCAACAAGTACCGTAATGGCAATATTGATATAATTCGGATATTCTTTCCGTTTGTCAGACCATTTATAACCGAATAAATTATTTATCCCAATTGCTACCAATGCCAATGCAGGTAACATTTGCCAAATAGCGATAATACAAATCCCTGCAAGTATCAATCCTACATTAAGAAATCTTCTGATTTTTTTTGTATCAATTCGTATATCGAAAAGAATATGTACTAATGTAGGCAATACAACAATACCTAAAACAAAAGCGGAGATAAGAGCAAAGGTTTTGGTAAATGCCAACGGGTGAAACATTTTTCCTTCGGCAGCTTCCATAGCAAAAACCGGCAAAAAGCTTACAATTGTGGTGGCAATGGAAGTAACCACTGATGCACGAACTTCGGTGGTAGCATCGTAAATCACTTTCATAAGTGCCTTGCCACGCACTCCTTTGTTTTCGGGCATTTCCAAATGTCGCAGAATATTTTCCACATCAACAATACCAATATCCACCATTACCCCAATGGCAATGGCAATACCCGACAAAGCCACTATATTAGCATCAACGCCAAAGAAATGCATCAATACAAAGGTCATTAACACACCCAAAGGCAGAAGTCCTGCAACAATAATCGATGATTTTAAATTTAAGACCAGTACAATAATTACGATGATACTGATGATAATCTCATGCGTCAATGCGGATTCCAAAGTGCCAATAGTTTCTTTAATTAATCCTGTGCGGTCGTAAAACGGCACTACAGTTACTCTCGAAACCGAACCATCAGGCAATGTTTTCTGAGGTAGTCCGGCTTCAATTTCCGTAATTTTGGCTTTTACATTATTAATTACTTCCATCGGATTTGAACCATAGCGCGCTACAACCACCGCACCAACTGCCTCGCTTCCGGCTTTGTCTAATCCGCCACGCCGGGTAGCAGGTCCAAACGACGTGTGCGCCACATCTTTTATGCGTACCGGAATGTTATTCCGCACAGTTATAACCGAGTTATCCAGATCCTCTAAATTTTTCACATAGCCCAAACCCCTTATAATGTATTCCACATTGTTCAGTTCAATGGTTTCAGCACCAATGTCCAAATTGCTTTTGCGAACGGCATTCATTACATCCATTACCGAAACACCATAGGCTTTTAATGCTTCCGGTTGCACATCCACCTGATATTCTTTTATAAATCCGCCTACCGAAGCCACTTCCGAAACCCCTTCGGCTGCCGACAGACTGTATTTCACATAAAAATCCTGTATCGTGCGTAATTCCTGTGGATTCCAACCTCCATTAGGTTTGCCCGTTTTCGGGTCGCGCCCTTCGAGCGTGTACCAGAAAATTTGTCCCAACGCCGTTGCGTCAGGCCCTAAAGTAGGTTGAACTCCATCGGGCAATGTGCCAGGAGATAGCGAATTGAGTTTCTCCAGTATACGCGACCTACTCCAGTAAAACTCCACATTGTCTTTGAAAATAATATAGATAAACGACATACCGAACATGGAAGTACTCCGAATAGTTTTCACCCCCGGAACACCCAGCAATGCAGAAGTAAGCGGATAACTTATCTGATCCTGAATATCTTTGGGCGAACGGCCCATCCATTCGGTAGCTACAATCTGTTGATTATCGCCAATATCAGGTATCGCATCAACAGGAACCGGGTCACGCGGTATCAGACCCGTTTTCCAATTGAAAGGTGCAAACGAAACACCAAGTACCAGCACTGCTATCAGAAATATAAATGTGATTAGCCTGTGGTACAGAAAATAATGTACAAGTTTATTGAACATAACATTAATTTGTTAATTGATTAATATGCCGATAGTGGCAATGTAAAACCGGTTTATTTACAAACATAATTTTATTAATATGCCAATTCCAGCTTTTGGCACATTGGCATATTAATTTTATTGGCATATTTGATTTACCTGTATTTACAGCAGCCCGGAAGCGCGTTATAAACCGCAGTAGTGGCTTTAAATTTGGGTGTATCATGGCCTGCGGCGGCAATTTTTCGTTGCACATCGTCGCTATTCACCTTTGTCGGGTCGTAAGTTAGTGTTAGTACTTTGGTTTTCTCGCTCCAATCTGCTTTGGCTACGCCGGTTACTTTGGCAGCTTTTTCGATGCGTGCCTTACACAATTCGCAGTTGCCCGGTACTTTGATAGTTTCTGTTTTATTAGCTGCAAAAACAACAGTAGAGATAGTAAGTGCCACAAGGGCTATAAAGAATTTTAGAGTTTTCATTTTGATATGTGTTTGTTGGCCCTTAAATCCCGTTCGGCTGAGACTTCGGCGTGAGCTTAGTCGAACGCTCACGTCGAAGCCTGAAGGGGAATTAAAAACCGCGTTTTGAAATATTTAAATTGGATAATTGAAACGATAGATTGCTTCATTGATAATAAAATCAACAAAGAAACTACATCTTAAACTCCCTTACGGAGTTGGGGACAGGTATTATTTAAATGCGAAATACACAAATGTCAGGGAGACTGACAGCACCGACAATATAGTTACCGAGGGGCCGGACATTTGTGTTTGAGAAAGAATTCGTATGATTTGGTAGAATTCCAATTGTTTTAGGGACTTCAAACACCTGCAAAACAGCATGTACAGGTTTGCTTATTGCTAAAGTTGAAGTATTGTAATTATTATCCACCACCAAAAACGACATTTCGTTTTGGCAGCAGTCTTCATTTTTAAATCCATTTTCGAGTGCCGACTCTTTGTCCCCACACATACCGCAAATAGCATTTTCGTGTGTAAACGAAAGTTTAACCTGTGAAATTTCCCCACCACAAAAGTGTGTTGCAACGCTTAAATGCATTCCCGAAACGAGAACGATAGCAGCAAATAATATGGAGAAAAGTTTTTTCATTTCGATATTAAAACGTACAAGCGCTTAAAAATGTTTTATTGAACTAAAACAATAGAAAATGCAAATATACATCTGATATATGAAAAACAATAGTTTGCTTCAACAAAATTCATTATAAAAAACAGGTTTTAACACATGCTGCCGCACGATTGCATCGTGTGGCAGGTAAGGGGTAAACAATAATCAATAAACAAGAGTTACAATGAGTAGAAACTATAAGTTCTATA
>CAYMHE010000067.1:8007-15203 GCA_964390175.1 uncultured Paludibacter sp. | reverse complement strand
AATACTGAAATAAAAAATATATGTCAACAGAACAAGTAAAAAAAGGCCATCCCAAAGGCCTTTATTTTGTATTTACAACGGCTATGTCCGAGCGCATAAGCTATTATGGCATGCGCGCCATCTTTACACTTTATCTTATCAAAGCCCTTTTAATGGACAAGGAATTAGCCTCATCCATTTACGGAAACTACACCGGACTGGTTTACCTTACACCGCTGATTGGCGGTTATGTTGCTGACCGTTATTGGGGAATGCGTCGTTCCATACTTTGGGGCGCCATATTGATGTTGGCAGGCCAGATGTTTATGTTTTTCAGCGCACTCTACTATCAGAACAGCGAAATAGCTCACTGGCTGATGTACATTGGATTGGCTTCGCTTATTTTTGGAAACGGATTTTTTAAACCCAATATCACCACCATGGTGGGTAGCCTGTACGAGCCGGGCGACAAAAGACTCGATGCGGCCTACACAATTTTTTACATGGGCGTCAATGTAGGGGCATTTATTGCGCCATTGCTTGCAGGTTATTTAGGCGACACAGGCAATCCCGCGGATTTCAAATGGGGATTTCTGGCTGCTGCTGTGGGTATGTTCCTGAGTTTGATTCTTTTTATTGGCTGGAAAAACAAATTTTTGATTGGCCCTAACGGCGAACAACTGGGGCTTGTAGCTGCCAGCAAAGTGGAAAGCAATAAATCGGAGAAGGACAAAGCGCCTGCCAAAAGCTCATCGCAAAACATTAAGGAGTTTATAATATGGGCTTTCGGACTGGTAGCATTGTTCAGCCTTTTTCATTTTGCTTTCGAATTCGATTTGATCGGAGCATTTATTTTCTCGCTTTGTATCGTCATTCCGGCTTATGTTATCACCGATCGTTCGCTCACTAAAATAGAAAAACAGCGCATAGCAGTTATTTACATGATTGCTTTTTTCGTTATTTTCTTTTGGGCAGCCTTCGAACAGGCCGGCGCCTCGCTCACTTATTTTGCCGACGAACAAACCAACAGAGATATTTTTGGCTGGACCATGCCTGCCAGTTATTTCCAATCGTTCAATCCTGTTTTTGTAGTTGTATTTGCCCCGCTTATGTCATGGTTATGGTTGAAACTGGGTTCGAAAAATATGGAACCTGCATCGCCCACCAAGCAAGCCATGGGATTATTTCTGCTTTCGGTTGGTTACCTCGTGATTGCTTTAGGCGTACATGGCGTTGAACCAGGCGTAAAAGTAAGTATAATGTGGCTCACCGGTTTATATTTTATTCATTCCATGGGTGAACTTATGCTTTCGCCTATCGGTCTTTCTATGGTCAACAAGCTGGCACCCATTCGTTTTGCCTCATTACTTATGGGCATTTGGTATTTATCCATGGCCACAGCCAATAAGTTTGCCGGAATGCTGAGTGGTTTATATCCCGAAGCCGGTAAGCCAAAGTCGTTTATTGGGTTCGAAATAGCAACCATGTACGACTTCTTTATGCTTTTTGTAATTATTTCGGGAGTAGCAGCTGTAATTCTGTTCGGTTTGTCGAAATGGCTGCAAAAATTAATGCATGGGGTAAGGTAGTACTGTTTCGGGTTTCGAATTGTTGGCTGTTGAAGATTTGAGAGTTTGTCCCGAAAACTTTCGGGATTGAAGAGTTGGTAAAGTTTTGATTTTCTTCGCCTTTGCCTTTGCCTTTGCCTTTCTTCGACTGTGCCTGTGCCTGAATTTCTTACTGCTTTACCAAAGGCACAGGGCATAGAACCTACTAAAAAAAATCCTCTGAAAACAATTGGTTTTCAGAGGATTTTTTTTAGTGGATTATCGTTATTGTTCAAAAAACAAACCTTATTGCTCGTCAAGAATTTTCTTTTTCTGTTTTTCAAACTCTTCCTGATTAATCAACTTTTCGTCGAGCATCTGTTTAAGTTCTTTAAGTCTTTCTATTTTAGCTGTATTACTTTGAATTGCAGGCAATTCTGCACTTGGGTTTATACTCATCGGAACTAACTCATAATTGTGTTTAGCCTTGTAATCCATGGTCCATAACCAGAAAGGCCAAACAAAGCAGCCGCCAATAAAAGTACCCACATTGAATTCCTCGGACCTGCGGAAAGAAGTGTAGATAGGCTCATACCCTTCGAGTGTGAGATCGAGAGTTACTAAACTTCCAACGATTTTGGTGTCGGTATACAAATATGGAGTTACGCCAACCGCTTCGCCGTTAATTACGACTTTGGCCCACTGGGAGTGCTGTTGATCATTGTAGAACTGGCACAACCGGCGAATAATAAAGTTACTGCAAGCAACACTACATCAGATTTAAGCAGAAAAGATGTTTTCATATCTGAAATTTTTTAGTTGAAAATATTAAAAATAACTGATTCAATATTTAACAAATATAGTGCCGAATTCAGATAAAAGAAACAAAATAAATTAAGTTTGAAGAAAATCACTCGATTTTCACAAACTTGTTTTCGTTCTTCTGGTAATTAAACACCTCTCCAGTGCCAATAATGTAATACCACCCTAAAATATTTAATTCACCCTTGTTGTACTTCTCGCGAATGTACGGATAGCTAAGCAAATGGTTCATTTGCTCCACAATGTTGAGCTGCTCTGTCATCCATTCGCGTACAGCCGGATCGGCAATTTTCAGCTTCAACATCTTGCTTCTGACATTCTTTGCCAGCTCGAGCCATTTACGGGTGTGAGGTATTTCAGCTCCCCTGGCTTCGTCCATGTAAAGCGCATTGCAACCACCACAGTTGGAGTGCCCGCAAATAAGAATGGTAGAAACATTGAGGATCTTTACTGAATACTCAATCGCCGAAGTGGTGGCCAAAAATTCGTCGGAGGTACGATAAGGCGGTACTAAATTAGCAATGTTCCGGATCACAAAAAGCTCACCAGGTAATGTCTTGGTAATCAGATTCGGTACAATACGTGAATCGGAACAACCTATAAAAAGCGTGTGCGGCTCCTGACTGCGACCTATTTTTTCGAATAATGCTTTGTTATCAAGAAAATCATTGGCATTAAATTCTTTAACCCCATCGAAAAGTGAATCCATATAAACTGCGTTTGATAATTAGTTTTCAAACGTGATTTTTGTATAAATTGTTTTCTGAGTATGCCATTATATTTGCTTCGGCTGAAGCTCAATCACTTCAAGATTTTGAATCTTCTCACCATCAATTTCGAACCTTACAAGTGTTTGCACTTTATGAAAACCATATTTGCCGGCAGCTCCGGGATTGATGTGCAGGAGGTCAAGATTTTTATCGTATTTCACTTTCAGGATGTGTGAATGTCCGCAGACAAACAGTTTTGGAGATTGCTGAAAAATGGCCGGACGAACCAGCGCATCGTATTTACCGGGATAACCGCCAATGTGCGTAAGCCATACCTTTACACCTTCGCACAGAAACTTATTGTGCTGAGGAAACAAGGTCCGTATTTCATAGCCATCAATATTTCCCCACACTGCGCGTAAAGGTTTAAAGTTCTGCAATTTATTTACCACATCAAGCGAACCAATATCGCCGGCATGCCACACTTCATCGCAAGAGGAAAAATGTTCGAAGATCCGCTCATCGAGCATCCCGTGAGTGTCCGAGAGTAATCCAATTTTAATCATTTTTGATTGTGTTTAGAAAAGAAGGAATAGCAAAATTACGCAAAATGTTTGCATTAAACAACGAAAAATAAAAACATGAAAAAAACAATTTAATTTACTTTTTTAATATTTCATAAAAGTATGTTATTGTGATAAATTAAATGCTAAATTTGCGATTCGTTAGATAAAAAGCAAAAATAAAATCAAATGAATACAAAACTCCAGGAACTTACAGACAAAATCTATCTCGAAGGAGTAGAAAAAGGTAATACAGAAGCACAGGCAATTATTGACAAAGCCGAAATTCAGGCAGCTGACATTATAGCCAAAGCAAAAGCCGAAGCGGCTCAGATAGTTACGATAGCCGAGTCAAAATCGGCTGAACTTTCGAAAAACACAAAATCGGAATTGAAATTATTTGCCCAGCAATCTGTAAATGCACTAAAAACTGAAGTTGTTGATTTAATTTGCGGAAGTATTGTATCCGAATCTGTAAAAGCAGCAACTGCCGACAAGGAATTTATGCAAAAAACAATACTTGCTTTGGTACAGGAATGGGGTAAAAATCAGGCTTTAGTGATAGAAACAAAAGATGCAGAAACTTTGACCACTTACTTTATGTCTAATGCAAAAGACTTACTGAACAAAGGTTTAAAAATCAAAGAAGCCAATGGAATAAAAAGCGACTTCAGTATTGCTCCCGAGAAAGAAGGATATAAAATTACCTTTGGAGATGATGAATTTATAGCCTATTTCAAAGAATTCCTACGGCCAAAATTAGTAGAAATGTTGTTTTGATCAGAAAGTAATGATCGTTCCGAAACTTTCAACCCAAGAACCACAAACATTTCAACAATGAACTACTATTGCCTTATTGCGGGATTGCCCGACATACAAGCAGATGACACTAAAGCACTAACTCCGTTGGCCGACCTGAAAAAGGAACTTTCGGAGCAACTTTCGGATATGGACCGCGACCTGCTCAATTTACTTTTTGCAGCATACGACAACCGAAATCTGCTCACCTGGCTTTCCGACAAAGAAGCTGCGCTTCATCCGGCTGGCAATCTCACTGCCGACGACTGGGCTGAACTTGTGGCTTTGATGCGCGAGTTCGAACAGCCGAAGGATGCGCGATTACTTCCGTATATCCATACTTTCTACAGCACTTACAACGATGAAAGCCGGGCAGACAATAATATTTCCAACGAAGATTATCTGGCCGGACTATACTACGAATTTGCCATGAAAAGTTCAAACCGTTTTCTTCAGAAATGGTTCGAATTCAATCTCAACATCAACAATTTACTCACCGCCATAGCTTGCCGCAAACACGATTTCGATCCGAAAGCAATGATTATCGGGCAAAACGAAATTTCAAACACAATCCGTCAGAGCAATGCCCGCGACTTTGGTTTGAGCGGAATGTTCGATCAGCTGGAAGTGCTTATGCGAATTGCCGAAGAAACCGATTTGCTCGAACGCGAAAAGAAAATTGATGCTTTGAAATGGGAATGGCTCGACGAAAATACATTCTTTCATTATTTTGGTGTGGAAAAAGTACTTGCTTTTGTATTAAAAGTGGAAATGCTTGAGCGCTGGCGAATGCTGTCGGTTGAGAAAGGCGCACAAATTTTCCGCGAACTGCTGGCCGGAATGAAACAGGGTGTAAAGTTCGACAACATCAATTCATAACAATGAACACACGCAATAAATTCATACTTTAAATCAGAATTTCCCTATCGTTAAGCCGAAGGTTTTTTTTAAGAAGTAATTATTTAAAAACAAAATACAGTCATAACTAATCTGCAATTAGCAAATTATATTATTGGCACATTACAATATTATGTCAACAAAAGGAAAAGTAAAAGGGATTATTTCGAACCTTGTTACCGTTGAGGTAGATGGTCCGGTGGCACAAAACGAAATTGCCTACATCGAACTTGGAGCACAGAAATTAATGGCCGAAGTTCTGAAAGTAGTAGGAAAAAATGTGTTTGTTCAGGTTTTTGAAAGCACACGTGGTCTGAAAGTAGGCAACGAAGTGGAATTCATGGGTCACATGCTCGAAGTAACACTCGGACCCGGCTTGCTCTCGCGTAACTACGACGGACTGCAAAACGACCTCGACAAACTGACAGGCGTTTTTCTGCAACGTGGCGAATACAATTTCCCCCTCGACACCGAAAAACTCTGGAGTTTTAAACCTATTGCAAAAGCCGGCGACAAAGTAGAAGCAGGATCGTGGCTTGGCGAGGTGGACGAAAATTTTCAACCGCACAAAATCATGGTTCCTTTTAACCTCGATGGTCAGTTTACCGTAAAATCGGTAGTTGCTGCCGGCGAACACAAAATTCTGGACAAAATAGCTGTGATTGTGGATGCCGACGGAAACGAAAAAGACATTACAATGGTACAGAAATGGCCGGTAAAAAAAGCCATCAATGTGCATGCCGAAAAACCACGTCCTTTCAAACTGCTCGAAACCGGTGTTCGTACTATCGACACAGCCAATCCGATTGTGGAAGGTGGAACCGGATTTATTCCCGGACCTTTCGGAACAGGAAAAACCGTACTTCAGCATGCCATTTCGAAACAAGCCGAAGCCGACATCGTAATTATTGCCGCTTGTGGCGAACGTGCCAACGAGGTAGTGGAAATTTTTGTTGAATTCCCCGAACTCGAAGATCCGCACACCGGTCGCAAACTCATGGAGCGTACCATTATTATCGCCAACACTTCAAACATGCCCGTAGCATCGCGTGAAGCATCAGTGTATACAGCCATGACCATTTCGGAATACTACCGCGCTATGGGACTTCGCGTACTGATGATGGCCGATTCCACCTCGCGTTGGGCGCAGGCACTCCGCGAAATGAGTAACCGTATGGAAGAGCTTCCCGGTCAGGATGCGTTCCCGATGGACCTTTCGGCCATTATTGCCAACTTCTATAGCCGCGCGGGTTATGTATATCTCAAAAACGGCGAAACTGGTTCTATCACCTTTATAGGAACAGTATCGCCCGCAGGTGGTAACCTCAAGGAGCCTGTAACTGAAAGTACAAAAAAGGCAGCACGCTGTTTCTTTGCACTCGAACAGGCCCGCGCCGACCGCAAACGCTATCCGGCTGTAAATCCGATTGATAGTTATTCGAAATATATCGAGTATCCTGAATTTGAGGAATATATTTCAAAACGCATTTCGCCCGACTGGACTTCGAAAGTAAACGACATGAAAACCATTCTGCAACGTGGTAAAGAAGTGCAGGAGCAAATAAACATTCTTGGTGACGATGGTGTACCTGTAGAATATCACCTTACTTTCTGGAAATCGGAAGTAATCGACTTTGTTATTTTACAACAGGATGCATTTGATAAGATTGACTCCGTATGTCCCATTGAACGTCAGGAATATATGCTCAATCTGGTAATGGACATTTGTCATTCCGATTTCAAATTCAACGGATTCCTCGAAGTTATGGATTATTTCAAAGGAATTATCAACATCTGCAAACAAATGAACTACTCTGAATTCAAATCGGAGAACTTCGAAAAATATCTGGCAGAGTTGAATTCGGTACTTGCTGAAAGAA
>CAYMHE010000067.1:0-7907 GCA_964390175.1 uncultured Paludibacter sp. | reverse complement strand
TCGGAGAACTTCGAAAAATATCTGGCAGAGTTGAATTCGGTACTTGCTGAAAGAAAAAGGGTCTGACGCGAAGCGGCTGACAAGTTTTCTTTCAAAGGGTCTGTGCGAAGCGGCTGACACGTTTTCTTTCAAAGAAAATAGTCACACGCAAAACAACCTGGACATTTTCATTACCTGACATTGTTTTATCAGATAAAAACTAAACTATTATCAGTTATGGACTTTATCGAAAATAATATTTATCACGTTTACAATCAAGGCAATAATCGCCAGAGGATATTTTTCACTTATGATAATCAGGTGTATTTCCTGGATAAAATAAGAAAACATATTTTACCTTATGCAGATATTTTAGCGTGGTGCTTAATGTATAACCATTTTCATTTAATGATTTATGTAAACAGATTAACACCAGATAAAAAAGATATTGTTGAGAAAGAAGTTGAATTGAATGAATTGAGAGAGATTAGAAATATTGGATATCAACATTGTTCGAAAAATCATACATTGAACTATTCTATTGGAATAATGTTGAGTTCCTACAGTCAGTCAATTAACAAACAATTAAAAAGAAGTGGCTCTTTATTTAGAAATAACACCAAATCAGAATGCGTAACGAATTGTAATGGAATTTCGCCTTCATTTATTGACATATCGGGTGGAACAATAATAAAGAATTATTTGATTGAAAAAGAATATCCTAAAGCATGCTTTGATTATATACATCACAATCCGGTTAAATCAGGATTGGTTGAAAAGCCCGAAGATTGGGAGTTTTCATCATATCGCGATGTTTATGGATTACGAAATGGCAGTTTGATTAACAGAGAAAGAATTGAAGAGTACGGTTTGAAATAAAACAAAGAAACAACAACAATCGGGGCAGCCGCTTTGCGTCAGACCCGAAAATATTGAATATAAATGGCAACAAAAGCATTTCAAAAGATTTACACTAAAATCACTCAGATTACTAAAGCCACATGTTCGCTGCATGCAAGCAATGTGGGCAACGACGAGCTTGCTACCGTAAACGGCAAACTGGCTCAGGTGGTAAAAATCATGGGCGAAGAAGTGACATTGCAGGTTTTCGAAGGAACCGAAGGGATTCCAACCGATGCCGAAGTAATATTTTTGGGTAAAGCACCTTCGCTGAAAGTGAGCGAGCAATTGGCTGGCCGCTTTTTCAATTCCTTTGGCGACCCTATCGATGGCGGTCCTGAAGTGGAAGGCGAAGAGCGCGAAATTGGTGGTCCGTCGGTGAATCCGGTTCGTCGTAAACAACCCTCTGAGCTTATTGCAACCGGGATTGCAGGTATCGACCTGAACAACACATTAGTTTCCGGTCAGAAAATTCCATTTTTTGCCGACCCTGACCAACCTTTCAACCAGGTAATGGCCAATGTGGCGCTGCGTGCACAAACCGACAAGATTATTCTTGGAGGTATGGGACTTACCAACGACGATTACCTGTATTTTAAAAACGTATTTAACAACGCAGGTGTACTCGATCGTATTGTGAGTTTTGTAAACACTACTGAAAATCCTCCGGTTGAACGTCTGTTGATTCCCGATATGGCGCTTACTGCTGCTGAGTATTTTGCAGTTGACAAAAATCAAAAAGTACTGGTGCTGCTTACCGATATGACTTCTTACGCCGATGCGTTAGCTATTGTATCGAACCGTATGGATCAGATTCCATCGAAAGACTCAATGCCGGGTTCGCTTTATTCCGATTTGGCAAAAATCTACGAAAAAGCAGTGCAATTCCCCGAAGGAGGTTCTATTACCATTATCGCGGTAACCACACTTTCGGGCGGTGACATTACGCACGCCATCCCCGACAACACAGGTTATATCACTGAGGGTCAGCTATTCCTGCGTCGCGATACTGATGTGGGTAAAGTAATTGTCGATCCGTTCCGTTCGCTTTCGCGTTTGAAACAGCTTGTAATTGGTAAAAAAACACGCGAAGATCACCCTCAGGTGATGAACGCTGCTGTACGTTTGTTTGCCGATGCGGCCAATGCGAAAACCAAACTCGAAAACGGTTTCGACCTTACCGACTACGATGAACGTACACTTGCATTTGCCAAAGACTACTCAAACAAACTGTTGGCGATTGATGTAAATATAGATACAACTGCCATGCTCGATGTGGCCTGGGATATGCTTGGCGACCATTTCAAACCTGCCGAAGTGAGTATTAAGCAGGAACTTGTGGATAAATACTGGAAAAAATAGTTCTTTTGCTCTTTTTGAGCAAAAAACAACTGTTCTAAATTCTGATCACTTAGAGAATATTCTGTATGTCAGACATTTTAAAACTCAGCAATATCGAAAATAAAATTATTGAAATCAGAGATCAACAGGTGATTCTCGATTTTGATGTGGCTGAGCTTTATGGGGTTGTTACCAAACGTGTAAACGAAGCTATCAAAAATAATCCTGAGAAATTTCCCAAAGGATATGTTTTTGAGCTTACAAAACAGGAATGGAGACAAATCAGAGTTGCACAAAATCATTCAAACAGCTCTGACACTGACAATTACAGCGATGTGGTCGAAAATTTCGACCAGTTCAAAAACAGAAAGCACTCTTATGTGGTTCCAGAAGCATTTACCGAAAAAGGTTTGTATATATGCTTGCAACCATTCTGAAAAGCGAGAAAGCAACTGAAACTACCATTGGTATTATCGAAACATTTACCAAACTAAGAGCTTTCACACGCACAGTATCGGAAATGGTGGAAACAAAAGAGGAAAAAGTGCAGAAGTCGCTAATGAAGCAAAGTGCCGAAATAATGACTGAACTTCTTGGTAACGACAAAGATGTGTCAGAAACAGAGACCAGTATTGAGCTTAATTTTGCAGTTTTGAAAATTAAGCACACAATAAAAAGAAAAAACAGCGATAATGAGGTTCACGACGAAGAACCTGTTTATATCACTATAAAAAAATAAAGTTTTTCGAAAGAAATACTGATAAAAATATGGCTATACAATTTCAATACAATAAAACTTCGCTTCAGGCACTCGATAAGAATCTGAAAATGCGTGTGCGTGCTTTGCCTACAATTAAAAATAAGGAAAGTGCATTGCGCATGGAAGTAAAAAGAGCCAAAGACGATATCAATAAACTGGAAAAGGAAATTGAACAGCGCATTGCAGCTTACGATAAAATGATGGCTTTGTGGGGCGAATTCGACAGTACATTGCTAAGCGTGGAAGATGTGAGGATGAGCATCAGGAAAATTGCCGGAGTGCGCATTCCCGTACTCGAGGAAGTTGTGTACAAAACCCGGCCGTTTAGCTTATTCAACTCACCCAAATGGTTTGCCGACGGCCTTACACAGTTAAAGGAACTGGCACAGGTGGGTATTGAGCAGGAATTTTATGCCGAAAAGCTGAATTTGCTTGAATATGCCCGCAAAAAAACCACTCAGAAAGTAAATCTTTTTGAAAAGGTGCAAATTCCGGGATACGAAGAAGCCATTATAAAAATTAAGCGTTTTATGGAAGACGAAGAGAATCTTTCGAAATCGTCGCAGAAAATCGTAAAATCGCGTCAACAAAAACTGAAGGAGACAGAGCTATGATTGTAAAAATGAAAAAATACTCCTTCCTGGTTTACCACAAACAATATGTTGATTTTCTTGAAAAACTCAGGGAAATTGGCGTACTTCATGTGATTGAGAAACAAGAAGGAATCACTGAGAATGATGCATTGCGTGAAAAAATGCAGCTTGCAGCAAGAGTAAAAAGCGCACTGAAACTGCTGGAGAAAAACACACCGGCAAAAACAGAATATGCGCCTGCAAGTACCAATGTACCAGGAATAGACACACTGACTAAAGTGGAGTCGGCCTTTGCGCAAAAAGAAAACCTCTGGCAAAAATTACAACAAGCCGAGAAGGAATTCGAAAGCATGGAAGTTTGGGGAGAATTCAGCCACAACAGACTGAGCGAACTCAAAACATCCGGATTTGCTGTCAGGTTTTTCAGTTGCAATATCAAACGTTTCAATCCTGAATGGGAAGTTAATTACAATGCTTTCGAAATTGATACTGTGGGAAGTACTGTTTACTTTATCACCATTACCAATCCCGAAGTTCAGATTGACATTGATGCCGATCCGGTAAAAATATCGAAAAGCACAGCACCCGAAATTCTTGAAAAAATCTCGACAATTCAGGAAGATATTGAGAAACAAAATAAACTGATTGCTGAAATCAGCATAAACGAGTATAATAACCTGAAAGCATTTCAGGCTCAGATTTCAGAAAATATTGACTTTGCAAAAGTGCTACTCAGCACCGCCCCTGCTGCCGACAATAAGGTAATGTTGCTCGAAGGCTGGTGTCCGGAGGAAAGCGAAACTCCGCTCAATAATTTTCTCGAAGAATCGGATATCTATTTCGAAACTTTTATACCAACCGAAGACGACAAAGTTCCTGTAAAGTTGAAAAACAACAAATTTGCCAAACTCTACGAAATGATTGGCGAATTGTACGACATGCCTAACTATCACGAACTTGATCTGACGCCTTTTTTTGCTCCGTTCTACATGCTGTTCTTCGGTTTGTGTCTCGGCGATGCCGGTTACGGCTTGATACTGGTTTTAGTTGCTTTATTTGCACGTAAAAAAGTAAAAGAGGCAATGAAACCAATAATGTCGTTACTGATATGGCTGGGCTCTGCTACCGTTATTCTGGGTACAGTGAGCGGCACATTTTTCGGATATAACCTACTCGAATCGAAAATTGAATGGCTTGAATCGTTCAAAGTAATTATGCTTGACTCGAATCAGCTGTTTTACACTGCATTGATAATTGGGGTGGTTCAGATTATTTTCGGAATGATTATTAAAGCTGTAGGTTTGGTACGACGATTTGGCTGGGCTGCTTCTCTATCCACATGGGGATGGATAGTTGTAATCCTCGGTGCCGGAGGAACTTATGCGTTGTCATCTTTTGCCGGATTAGCACCGGAAATCAGTAAATGGGGATATATAATCTTCGGAGGTGCAGGTGCTCTTCTGATTTTCCTTCTGAATAATCTGAAAAGAAATCCATTAATTAATGTGGGAGCAGGCTTGTGGGATACTTACAACATGGCTACAGGATTGCTCGGCGATGTACTTTCGTACATTCGTTTGTTTGCGTTAGGTATTTCGGGAGCAGTAATGGGATTCGTATTTAACGACTTAGCCCTTCAACTCAGTGGCGACATTCCTGTCATTAGTCAGATAGTAATGGTATTGATTATGCTTGTAGGTCATAGTATCAACATTTTCATGTCGGGTCTCAGTGCCTTTGTACACCCAATGCGTCTTACTTTTGTTGAGTTTTACAAAAACTCAGGCTTCGAAGGTGGTGGAAAAAAATACAAACCATTTTCATCTTACAAAGAGGAAGAATCATTATTTTAATCAGGAATAAAAACAAATAATAATATAACAATTTAAAAATCAAGAAAAATTATGGAACCAATTATTTTAGCTTATATTGGTATTGGATTAATGGTAGGTCTTGCCGGTGTGGGAAGTGCTTTTGGAGTAACTATCACAGGTAATGCAGCTATCGGTGCTCTTAAGAAAAATGCTGATGCGTTTGGTAACTACATGGTACTTAGCGCGCTCCCAGGAACTCAGGGACTTTACGGATTTCTTGGATACTTCCTTTTGGCCGGAAAACTGAATCCTGAAATGACATGGGGAACTGCTGCTGCCATTTTTGGTGCAAGTCTGGCTTTAGCACTTACAGGTTTGTTCTCAGCTATTCGTCAGGGACAGGTTTGTGCCAATGGTATTGCAGGTATCGGATCGGGTTACGATGTGTTTGGTAAAACTCTTATTCTTGCTGTATTTCCCGAACTTTACGCCATTGTTTCGCTGGCAGCAGTGTTTATGATCGGAGGCTCTATTTAATAAAATTACAACACTTATTGTTAAGAAGCTCAAACGTCGATGCGTTTGAGCTTCTTGCATTTTGGTTTTCTTATAAAAAAAGCTACTTTTGTATTTATATCCATATGAGAAATATTCAATAACCATGAAAAAGAAAAGAGTTAATCTAAGATCTTTTTTTCAAAAATTGCGTTTTCAATACCGAGTATCGGTACTGAACGAAAACACGCTGGAAGAATCATGGCATATTCGTTTATCGCGCCTTAGTGTATTGATTTATGCGTCATCGCTGATTATAATGACCTTTATCCTTATTACCATTCTGATTTTTACCACACCAATCCGTTTCTATTTGCCCGGCTATGGCGAAAGTGGAAACCGTGGAAAAATTATTTCAGAATCAATGTACGTCGATTCGCTGCTTCAGGAAATTGAACTGCAAAGCGGATATCTTACTGTATTGAAAAAAGTGATTGAAGGCGAAATAAAACCTGATTCGGTTGCGACGCTCGATTCGGCTGAATTAAAAAAAGTGGCAGTAGAATATCTTGAAAAATCAAAAGCCGAAAAAGAGTTTATAGAGAAATTTGAAAGGGAAGAAAAATATAATTTATCGACCATTCAAAGTGAGACAAATCAAAATATCTATGTGTTTTTCCGCCCAACCAAAGGGGTTATTTCTTCGTCGTTCAACCTGAGCGAAAGGCAATATGGTATCAACATCATCACTTCTCCAAACGAGTCGGTGGTAAGTGTCCTGGCCGGAACGGTTGTGTATGCAGCTTTTACTTTTGATTTTGGCTGGGTGATACAGGTACAACATGAGGACAATTACCTCTCGATTTACAAAAACAACACACGCCTGCTTAAAAAGGCCGGCGATAAGGTAAAAGCAGGTGAAGGGATTGCTGTAACAGGCGAAAAAGCTGAAAGCAAAACAGGTACTCAATTCTATTTTGAACTCTGGAAGCAAGGCAAGCCTGTGAATCCTGAGGATGTGATAATCTTTTAAGCAAAACTTACTCATTAACAAATTGGCAAATTAGTATATTGGCACATTAAATTTATGTCTGAAAATAAAAAACAAATCGCTATTCTGGGTTCCACCGGCTCTATTGGAAAACAGGCGCTTGAAGTAATTGCCGATAACAATGAGCTATTCGAAGTATATGCTTTGACAGCCAATAATCAGGTAGATTTACTGATAGAACAAGCACTCAGGTTTCGTCCCGAGATGGTGGTGATTGCTAACGAACAACATTACCTGAAACTGAAAGAGGCGTTGACAGGCCTACCAATAAAGGTTTTTGCAGGAAATGAGTCGGTGGCTCAAATTGCCGAAATGCAACCTATCGACATGGTACTTACGGCTATGGTAGGCTATTCGGGACTAAAACCAACCATAAAAGCCATCGAAGCCGGAAAAAAAATTGCGCTTGCCAACAAAGAAACACTTGTAGTGGCCGGCGAACTTATTTGCGACCTTGTTGAGAAACACAAATCGGCCATTTTGCCTGTCGACTCAGAGCATTCAGCTATCTTCCAGTGCCTTACGGGAGAAGGGAACAACCCGATTGAAAAACTCATTTTAACTGCTTCGGGAGGTCCTTTTCGCACTAAAAACCTTGCCGAACTGCAACACGTAACCAGCGCGCAGGCTTTGAAACATCCAAACTGGGACATGGGTGCAAAAATCACCATCGACTCGGCCAGCATGATGAACAAAGGGTTCGAAATCATCGAAGCCAAATGGCTTTTCGGAGTTTCGCCCGAGCAAATAGATGTAGTGGTACATCCACAGTCCATCATTCATTCGATGGTGCAATTTGCTGATGGATCCATAAAAGCGCAACTTGGGTTACCTGACATGAAACTACCCATTCAATATGCATTTACGTATCCTGACAGATTGAAAACAAACTTTCCGCGTCTTGATTTTAATATCTGCACACAGTTTACTTTCGAACAGCCCGACACCGAACGTTTCCGTAACCTGGCTTTTGC
>CAYMHE010000066.1:0-17313 GCA_964390175.1 uncultured Paludibacter sp. | reverse complement strand
ATATGTTAACCAGTTATTCTTCTAGATTTTATGTATTTATAGTTACCTTTTTCATCTTATTCGCAGTGAATGTGCAGGTGCCGCTAAACGCATCAACACCAGCCGACATAAGCGCTTTCGTATCCGAAGCAGGAAGTACTGAAGTGGAAGCCGAAACAACTACAACCGACAAGAAAAAAGACAAAATCCAAATCAACGCAGTTTTCTACTATAGCCTACTCATCGACCTGGCGGCTGTGTTTCTTATCATTGGGTTGGTGTATTATCCGAATTATAAAAAGCTGGATACAATCTTCACCTTCATTCTTTTCAACGTTGTCATCTTTCTGCTCACCTTCGTTCTGAATAAAGTGAAAATATCCATGGGCGCAGCCTTCGGTTTATTTGCTGTCTTCTCGATGCTGCGCTACCGAACGGCAGGCATTGGTATGAAGGATATGACCTATCTTTTCATTTTCATTGCCATCGGATTAATCAGCGGCATACAACTCGAATACCACGAACTCGCCATAATAGTGGGCATCATCTTTGTTATCATTCTGCTGTTCGACACAAAACTTATACTCCGCAAGGAAAGCTCGAACGTGCTCAGGTACGAAAGAATAGAAATGATAAAACCCGAGAAACAGGCCGAACTGATAGAGGAACTGCGACAAAGAACCGGACTTAACATTCATCGCATCACTATCAACGAAATTGATTTCCTCAAAGACACGGCCATGATTACCTACTACTATTATAACTAAAATCCGATGACGAAAAATGGATTGTAAAACACACAGAAACAAAGCATTACTCCTTGCTTTATTATACTTTTGCTGCCTTCAGTCAGTCTTTGCTCAACGCGAAAACTTCGGATCGTGGACGAGTATAGCCGTCGACAAGAAGCTGAACAAGTTCGAGATAGGCGCCGAAACCGAATTCAGAACCATTTACGCTTTCCGGCTGATGGACAGATGGAGCCTGGGACTGAATGCCGATTATGATTTATCAAAAATATTCAAAATAAGTGCAGGCTATCAGCTAATGAATAAGCTGGATGAAAAGTATCTGAATTATCAGATACGGAACAGATTCAATGTGTCAGGATCAGGAAAACTGAAGTTCAACGATCTATCCATCTCGCTACGCGAAAGAATTCAAACAACAATAAAGGACGAAAGCAACAGAATAAAGGAAGATGGCACGACGGATACCTACAAAATGAATCCCGAATGGTCGTGGCGCAACCGACTGACTCTGTCGTACAACATTCCCAATTCTAAAGTTACGCCGTCTTTGTCGGCGGAGTCGTTTTATCAACTCAACAATCCCGATGGTAATAGCTTTGATAATATGAGGTATCAGCTGTCGTTCGATTATAAAATCAACAAAAGAAATCACGTAGAGCTATTCGGAGTGATCAACAGCGAACTTGAATCGGAGGATGCCACCGGAAAATACATTCTCGGAGCGGCTTACAAATATTCATTTAAATAATTCAGCAATCAACGGGCACAAACAACTATTGTTCGTTTGTTCATGATATTATTACAACATTTTGAAAAAAGAATAACCTGATAGCCAGCCTCCCTACACCGGACAACAGCAAACAGTGAAGGCCGGCTTAAAGATTTAATTACACAGAGAAACAAACATTTAGAAAACAACTATCAGCTACATGAAGCATCCTATAATATATATCTCCTTACTGCTGTTCACACTTTGTTTCATCGCTTGCGATCCCGAAAACGTAATTGTGACAAAGCCCGTAGTAGACTCCGACACTCTTGATTATGAATGGGACAGTTCAAAAGTAATAAAAATAACACTGAACGGAACGTCAATAAGCACCGACAGTAAAAACGTTACGGTAGCAGGTTCCACGCTTACCATTATCAAAAAAGGAACTTACGAATTGACAGGCTCACTCTCCAACGGACAAATCATTGTAAACACATCGGGAGTAGTGCGTTTATTGCTAAACAACGTAAATATAACCAATACAAGTACATCGCCGCTTTTTGTGTTCGATGCAAAAAAGACGATACTAATTTTGCCACAAGGGTCCGACAACACTTTTACCGACGGCAACAATTACACCCAGACACCCGACAGCTTGAATGCAACCATCTACAGCAAAGATTACCTTGCCATTTTCGGAACCGGAAAGCTTACTGTGAATGGAAACTACAACGGCGGCATTTCGGGCAGAGATGAACTTGTGATCGAAAGCGGAAATATCACAGTAAATTCTGTTGGCTTTGGGATAAAAGGTAAGGATTATCTCAAAATACAGGGCGGCGATATTAATGTATACAGTGGTGCCGATGGTTTGAAGTCGGACAAAGACTCCACAATCAATGAGGGCTTTATAGTAATAAACGGTGGAAATTTTAATGTCGTGGCCAACAACGATGCCATCGCTGCGCAAAGTGTGCTGACAATTAACAATGGCGATTTCAATCTCATTTCAGGTGGTGGCAGCGACTTTACGCCCGGCACAAGCTCATCGCGTGGCCTGAAATCCGAACAAAATATTATTCTGAATGGAGGAACATTTTATATCAATTCAGCCGACGATTGTATAGGAGGTAGTCAGCACATCGAAATCAACAATGGCAATTTCATGCTGCTATCGGCCAATAAACCAATCGATTCGGATTCGACACTGACTGTCAATAACGGCGAAATAAACATAACAAAAGCAATCAAAGGCATCAGTTCGCACAAAATTAAGCTGAACGGAGGAAAAATAAACATCGCTTCAAGAAACGATTGCGTGAAAGCAACAAAAGGAAACGATATCGCCACTGCCGATGGTAGTTCGATTGAAATCAACGGCAACACATTGCTCCTGAGTTCCGAAAAAGGGGATGCGCTGGACAGCAATGGAAGCATCAGCATAAAAAGCGGAACGGTAGTGATTCAGGGGTCGCCCACCCTTCCGGACGATGCAATAAGCTACCGTAAAAGCTTTACGATTGAAGGAGGAACCGTGATTGCTTCGGGAGCTACTTCGCTTTTACCGGGAACAAGTTCTGCACAAAATGCAGTTTTTATAAAATTCAAATCAATTCTGGCACCCGGCACCATTATCAATATACAAAACGCTTCAGGCACCAACATCTGCACTTATAAAACAACAAAACACAGCTATTTCGCTTTCGTCAGTACATTGGCGCTTGTCAACGGGACATATAATGTATTCACAGACGGAACTGTAAGCGGAGAACACAGCAATGGCTATTATCCTTTAGGCATTTACACAGCCGGCACAAAACGTGGATCGTTCACAATTGCAGGTAAGCTTACTTCGATTGAATTATAAACACGAAAACAGAAAATTCTACTAGCATTGATTAAAATGCAAAAAGAGCTGTACCATTTTTCACGGTACAGCTCTTTTGTTGAAGTATAATTTTACTGAAATCTTAAACTACTTTCTTCATCGCAGTCATGGCAGCACGAAGCTGAGCTCCTACTATTTCGATAGAATGATTGCGCAAAGCTGCATTCACCTTTACCAATTCAAAGTTATCAACATGTCCATCAGCACCTTCATTGAAGTTTTTACCAATGATATTGGTTTCCACCTTCGTCATAAAGTCGGCCAACAGTGGTTTACAGGCATGATCGAATAAATAGCAACCATACTCAGCTGTATCAGAAATAACACGGTTCATTTCGAACAGTTTCTTACGGGCAATTGTATTGGCAATCAGCGGAGTTTCGTGCAAGGATTCATAATAAGCCGATTCAGGTTTGATGCCTGCGCTCACCATTGTTTCGTAAGCCAATTCCACACCGGCTTTCACAAAAGCTACCATTAATGTTGCATTATCGAAATATTCCTGCTCGCTGATTTCTACATTACCTGCTGGTGTTTTTTCGAAAGCGGTTTCACCCGTTTCGGCACGCCAGGTCAACAGGTTTTTATCGCCCGCAGCCCAGTCCTCCATCATCACACGCGAAAACTCACCCGAAAGAATATCGTCCATGTGTTTTTTGAACAATGGCGTCATAATTTCCTTCATCTCTTCGGCCAATCTGAAGGCTTCAATTTTAGCCGGATTCGACAAACGATCCATCATATTGGTAATACCTCCGATTTTAAGGGCTTCGGTGATGGTTTCCCAACCGTATTGTACCAATTTTGAAGCAAAACCCGCATCAATACCTTTTTCAACCATTTTGTTGAACGAAAGAATAGAACCTGTTTGCAACAATCCGCAAAGAATGGTTTGTTCGCCCATCAAATCCGATTTCACCTCGGCCACGAAGGACGAATGCAAAACACCGGCTTTATGTCCGCCTGTGCCCACGCAATAGGCTTTGGCTATTTCCATTCCATCACCATTGGGATCATTCTCGCCATGTACGGCAATCAATGTCGGTACGCCAAAACCGCGAAGGTATTCGGCACGCACTTCCGAAGCTGGCGATTTAGGCGCAATCATTACCACTGTGATGTCTTTACGAATCTGAGTACCTTCCTCAACGATATTAAAACCATGAGAATAGGACAAACAAGCGCCTTGTTTCATCAACGGAACTATCTGATTGACAACAGAAGTGTGCTGTTTGTCGGGCGCAAGGTTCGAAACCAAATCGGCCGTTGGAATCAACTGTTCAAAAGTTCCTACTTCGAAACCGTTTTCGGTTGCTTTTTTCCACGATTCACGTTGCTGATCGATGGCTTCCTGACGTAAAGCATAAGCCACATTTAAACCACTGTCGCGCAGGTTTTGACCCTGAGCCAGCCCCTGAGCACCGCAACCAATGATGACAATTTTTTTGCCTATCAATTTTTTTACTCCATCAGCGAATTCGCTGCTTGCCATAAAATCACATTTTCCCAACTCCTGAACTTTCAGACGATGTGGAAGTGAACTGAAATAATTTGCCATTTTTTATATTTTAAATTATAATTTTATTTTTAACTAAGACAAAAGATGAAAGAACAAAGACTAAAGACAGAAAGCATTGTTGTTAGCAAAATACAATGCGTGCTTTACAGGCTGTTTTTCCTTCTTTCAAAATCTCGAATCTGAAATCATCCTTTTCTATTTCAACCATCGAAAGGCTGACTTCTTCGCCAAAACGTATTTCGTTTACATAATTTATCTCGAATCGTTTGATTTGCTTACTCTTATAAGTTTCGATGGAAAAACAATTGCAAATCCATTCAACATAACGCATACTATTCACATGCCCGTTGATATCGATATGACTGTATTTTACTTTAAAGACATCAACCGGATTAGCTTCAACACCCGATAGTTTAATCGGCTTTTCAATAGCAACAGTTTTACCGTTTGCAAATTCATGAATGCCATCGAGAGAAATCAAATCCTGCGCCCGACGGGTAATTATATTTATCATTGCCCAGGTTGAACTTGCATTGCCTATCACTTCGTTGTTTCCGTTTCGAATACAAAAATTACGGGTGGTGGTGGCTCTACCAACTTCCTCTACCCATGTTTCCACCTCAATGCTTTCGTATTGTTTGGGGAAATACTGCATTTCGACGGCAAGGCGGAGCAATACCCACGAACAATCGTTTTCATTTAAATTACGGATGCCAAATCCATTGTCATCGGCATTGAAACCAGCTGTTGTAAGCAAAATATTTGTCAACGAAGCCATTGTCACCTGACACTGAAAGTCGACATCCTGTGGCTGAACAAGAAAAGAATAAGTCTTGATTTTAGTTTTCATTTTTAAAGCTGAAAGTACATTTGAGACAGTAAAGTTACGAAAGTTTAAGCAAGGCTGAACATATGATGATGTTAAATTAACGCCTGCTTTGCTTTTTTACTGTCAACCTTTTTGTACTTCTAACTTTTTTATACCGTCCAGCATATCGCTCAAGCGTTCCACTTTCGATTTGGTGATCGCCACACGACCCGAACGAATGAACTGAAGCACACCTACCGATGCACTTAACTCATCGAAAAGTTGTTGGGTCTCGGCATAATGTCCTGTTTTTTCGAACACCACACAGTCCTGATTCATTTCGAGGATATGAATATGATGATTTCTTATCAGCTGTTCGATGCCACCAAGCGACAGAATTTTATCGGTAGCTACTTTGTAAAGTGCAATTTCCTGATAAATCAAATCATCGTCGGTATTGTAATATGCCTTGAGAATATCAATGCGTTTATCGATTTGCTTCACTACTTTTTCGACCACATCCTGCGTAGAAAATAACGTAATCGTAAATTTATGAATGCCACTCAATGCCGACTGCGATACCGAAAGTGTTTCGATATTCAATGCCCTGCGCGTGAAAATAATAGTGATTTGCCCCAGCAAACCAACTGTATTCTCCGAGAATATTGTGATTGTATATAATGTTTTTTCCATATTGAAGCCCCCTGAATCCCCCCGAAAGGAGATTTCCCGAAAAGAAGGGAGAACGGGAATTATTTTTAAAATTAATAAAACAGTTTCAGAAAATAAATGCTTAACTTCCTATTTTAAAGACTTTAAGACAACTACTCTTACTCTCCAAGGATAATACTGGTTACGCTGCCTCCCGAAGGAATCATTGGGTAAACCATTCCCTTTTTCTCAACATTTACTACAAGCAAATAGGGTTGATCGTCCTTGAGCATATCGGCAATGGCAGCATCCAGTTCTTCGCGAACGTGAACTTCAGTTCCCGGAATACGATATGCCTTTGCAATGGCTATAAAATCAGGATTTTGCATTTCGGTAAACGAATAACGTTCGTCGAAGAACATTTCCTGCCACTGACGCACCATACCCAGAAAATGATTATTCAGAACAATCATCTTCACTCCGATTTGCTCCTGCATTATCGTTCCAAGTTCCTGTATTGTCATTTGGAAACCACCGTCGCCGCTGTACATACAAACGGTGCGTTCGGGAGCCCCGATTTTAGCGCCCATAGCTGCGGGAAGACCAAAACCCATAGTTCCCAAACCGCCGGAAGTTACCAGACTGCGCGTTTGAGAATAACCCGAATAGCGAGCCGCCATCATTTGATTTTGACCCACATCCGTTACAACAACAGCATTGTTATTGGTTGCTTCCGAAATTTTATGAATCACTTCTCCCATCGTAAGCTCACCCGATACCGGATGTACTTCACGTTGGATTACTTTTTCAAATTCCTGATCATCATATTCTTTAAATGAGTCGATCCATTCGGTGTGCCTTGCCTCGTTGATCAATGCCGTAAGCGCAGGTAAAGCATCTTTCGTGGAAGCAAGCACAGGTGCATCTACTTTCACATTTTTATTTATCTCAGCTGCATCAATATCAATATGAATAATTTTAGCCTGTTTGGCATAAGTATTCAAATCGCCTGTTACACGGTCGTCGAAACGCATACCAATGGCAATCAGTACATCGCATTCATTTGTTTTCATATTAGGCGACACATTTCCATGCATTCCCAAAAAACCTTTATTCAAGCGATAATCGGTCGACATGGCCGATGCACCCAACAAAGTCCATGCAGCTGGAATATCGGCTTTATCAAGAAATGCCATCAACTCTTGCTCTGCATTTCCCAATACAACACCCTGTCCGACCAATGCATATGGCTTTTGGGCTGAATTTATTAATTGCGCAGCAAGTTCTATTTGCGAAGGATTAACTTCAGGAACAGGAAGATAACTTCTGATAAAAGTGCAGGGTCTATATTCAAATTCTGTTTCCTGAAATTGTGCGTTCTTCGAAATATCGAGCACAACCGGCCCCGGACGTCCGCTTCGGGCAATGTAAAAAGCACGTGCCACTGCCCATGCTATGTCATCAGCGTTACGGATTTGATACGACCACTTGGTAATGGGCTGCGTAATACCTACCACATCAATTTCCTGAAATGCATCCGTTCCCAACAAACCTGCACTCACCTGTCCGGTGATAACCACAAGCGCCGTACTATCGAGCATCGCGTCGCTGATTCCGGTTATGGCATTGGTAGCCGCTGGTCCCGAAGTTACCAAACAAACCCCTACTTTTCCCGACACGCGGGCATATCCCTGTGCAGCATGAGTAGCGCCTTGTTCGTGGCGGGTAAGTATGTGTTTTAATCTGTCGTCATAATCGTACAATGCATCGAAGGTGGGCATTATGGCGCCACCCGGATACCCAAAAATCGTATCTACACCTTCGTGTATCATCGATTCAATTAATGCTTTTGCTCCTGTTATTTTCATGTTGCTTATTTTATTGTTATGTTTTTACGAAAATGCTGTTCAGACAATTATGATTCACATCTGAGCACATCGTAAAATTGTGAATTAAATATTTTTTCATTAATCAATCATGCGTACAGCTCCTTTGTCGGCCGAACTTACCATCGAAGCGTAGGCTTTGAGGGCTTTGGAGACGACTCGGTTTCTATCTTTGGGTTTGAAGGCATCATTTCCTTTGGCCAATTCAGCTTCACGACGAATGGCAAGTTCTGCATCTGTGAGCCTTACGTTGATGGTACGATTTGGAATATCAATTTCAATAATATCGCCATCCTGCAACAAACCAATATTTCCACCAGAAGCTGCTTCGGGCGATATATGGCCTATCGAAAGTCCTGAGGTTCCACCCGAGAAACGACCATCAGTAATCAGTGCACATTCTTTTCCAAGATGACGGGCTTTGATATATGATGTGGGATACAACATTTCCTGCATTCCGGGTCCGCCTTTAGGACCTTCGTGTGTAATTACTACCACATCGCCTGCCACAACGCTTCCATTCAGGATTCCAGTACAAGCGGTATCCTGCGATGTAAATACCTTGGCTGGGCCACTGAATTTCCATATGCTTTCGTCGACACCGGCAGTTTTAATAACACAACCATCTTGTGCAATGTTCCCTTTAAGGATCGCTAATCCACCATCTTTTGTATAAGCATGCTCAATATCGCGGATACAACCGGAAGCTCTATCGGCATCAAGTTCTTTGTATTGAGAATTTTGCGATCCCATTACTAAATTAAAGCGATGAGCTGGTGCACTTTTGTAAATGGCTTCAACATCGGGAGACAGGTTCGAAGAAGTTATATCGTATTTGGCAAGCGCTTCGCCCAGTGTAAAACCATCAACTCTGTTTACACTAACATCGAGGAGGCCGCCTTTATTAAGTTCGGCAAGAATACCCATGATCCCTCCTGCTCTGTTCACATCCTGAATATGATACTTGGGTGAATTAGGTGCAACCTTACACAAACATGGTGTTTGCTTCGAAAGTTGATCCATATCATCCATTGTAAGCTCCACTTCAGCTTCGTGAGCAATGGCAAGAATATGCAAAACAGTATTCGTCGAGCCTCCCATGGCAATGTCGAGCCGCATGGCATTCAGAAATGCATCGCGCGTTGCAATTGTGCGTGGCAGTACGGTGAGGTCACCGTCGCGGTAATATTTATATGAATTTTCAACCACAAGTTTGGCTGCATCCATAAACAGCTGCATACGATTGGCATGTGTAGCCACAATAGTTCCGTTTCCGGGAAGTGCCAACCCAATGGCTTCATTCAGGCAGTTCATCGAATTGGCAGTGAACATGCCCGAACACGAACCACAAGTAGGGCATGCTGCGTTTTCAATTTTCGAAATTTGTTCATCCGAAACACTGTCGTCCGCAGCTTGTACCATAGCATCCACGAGGTCAAGTTGTTTGCCATCCAGCTCTCCGGCTTCCATCGGACCGCCCGACACAAATACAGTAGGGATATTCAGTCGCATGGCTGCCATCAACATTCCGGGTGTAATCTTATCGCAATTGCTGATACAAACCATGGCATCTGCTTTGTGCGCATTCACCATGTATTCCACGCTATCGGCAATCAAATCACGAGATGGAAGTGAATACAACATTCCATCATGCCCCATAGCAATACCATCGTCAATGGCAATTGTATTAAATTCGGCTGCAAAACATCCCAGTTTCTCTATCTCTGCTTTAACCTTCTGACCAATTTCATGCAAATGAACATGGCCCGGAACAAACTGAGTGAATGAATTTACTATGGCAATTAATGGTTTACCCATTTGTTCGTTGGTCATTCCGTTGGCTTTCCATAAAGCACGCGCACCTGCCATTCGGCGTCCACCTGTGCTTGTCTGACTTCGTAATTCGTATTTCATAAACCGTGTTTCCTCGTAAGGATAATTTAGTTAGTAATAATTGTTTTTATTTATCTCGCCCTTTTCCTATTCAGGAAGGGTATTAAAAAAAAACCTTTCTCCGTTATGGTGAGAAAGGTTTTATGCTTTTATAATACATGTGTTTATACAACGAACCTACTCACCTCTGATTTTTGACCAAAAGTAGAATGACGTTCACTAGAAGAGTAGAAACACTAAAATTATTCATTGCGTTGTTTTATTATGGGTGCAAAGATATATCATTTTTTTATTCCCGCAAATAGTTTGGAAGAAATTATTTGATTTTTTATTCAAATTGAAAGAAAACAAAGCCCAAAAACTCGAATAAAATAGTTTAGCATAGAATAGTGAGCAAACTTGAGAGTTATTTGTTATTAGAATAGTAATGGTAAAGGTAGAGCTGATGCTAAACGCCTAAATCTATTATTTTTACCAAAATTCATTTGAATTATTTTTAAATATGAATTATATGACCGAATCACATTAAAACATTGATTTTTTAATTAATTTTGCACGCTATTTTTACCATGGAAATGACAGAAAAAACATACAAGTACCTATACAATATTGACTCTCCCGTTGATTTAAAGGCTGTTCCCCGAAAAGAACTCACAAAAGTCTGCGATGAGCTTCGGCAATTTATTATTGATGAAGTTTCGAAAAATCCGGGACATTTAGGTTCCAGCCTTGGAGTTGTAGAACTCACAGTGGCGCTGCATTATGTATTCAACACTCCTTACGACCGTATTGTGTGGGATGTTGGTCATCAGGCCTACGGACATAAAATACTAACAGGGAGAAGAGATAAGTTCTATACAAACCGGCAGTTCAAAGGAATATGTGGTTTCCCATCGCCAAAAGAAAGTGAATATGATGCTTTTGGCGTAGGGCATTCATCCACTTCCATTTCGGCAGCATTGGGCATGTCGGTGGCAGCGTTGATGAAAAACGAACAGAACAGACAGGTAGTGGCTGTAATCGGCGATGGAGCTATGACAGGAGGGTTAGCTTTCGAAGGGCTGAACAATACATCGATGGACAAAAATAACCTGCTGATTATTCTCAACGATAATCAAATGGCTATAGACCCCATAAATGGAGGATTTACACAATATCTTATCGACATTACTACTTCACAAACCTATAATCGCCTGCGATACAAGGCCTACAAAACGATAAAAAAACTCGGTTTGATAAGCGATGAAGGCAAAAACAGAATCATCGGTTTTAACAATACTGTAAAAGCAGCACTTTCGAAACAGCATAATATATTCGAGGGACTGAATATTCGCTATTTCGGCCCTGTAGATGGGCACGATGTGGATAACCTCGTAAAAATACTTTCGGACATTAAAGATTTCAAAGGACCTAAAGTGTTGCATTTGATCACTCAGAAAGGAAAAGGATATGAACCCGCCGAGAAATCGGTAACCGAATGGCATGCACCCGGTAAATTCTGTGTAGAAACAGGCGAACGCAATGTAGTGACACCTACCGAACCAACACCTCCACTTTTTCAGGACGTATTCGGCGAAACATTACTTGAACTGGCTCAACAAAATGAAAAAATTTTAGCCATAACTCCTGCCATGCCTTCAGGTTGCTCGATGACAATCATGCAAAAAGAACTTCCTGACAGGGTTTTCGATGTTGGAATAGCTGAAGGGCATGCAGTTACTTTCTCTGCCGGACTGGCCAAAGATGGCATGGTTCCATTTTGCAATATCTATTCATCGTTTATGCAACGGGCTTACGATAATGTGATTCATGATGTGGCGTTGCAGGAACTTCCTGTTATCTTCTGCCTGGACAGGGCAGGCGTCGTTGGTTCGGATGGAGCAACGCATCACGGCATTTTCGATTTGGCTTACATGCGCTGCATACCAAATATCACCATAGCTGCACCACGCAACGAAATAGAATTGCGAAATCTCATGTACACAGCTCAGGAATTTAAAAGTGGTCCATTCGTAATTCGTTATCCGAGAGGCAAAGGCTATATAGTAGACTGGAAACAGCCTATGAAAAAAGTAGAAATAGGGAAAGGCGAACAGCTTAAAGCCGGAAAAGACCTGGCTGTAATAACTATTGGCACCATGGCTCACAGTGCCGCCCGGGCTATTGAAGCGGTCGAAAGAGAAAATGAAATTAGCATAGCACATTATGATATGCGATTTCTGAAACCGCTCGACACTGAATTACTGCATGAAGTTGCCAGTAATTTTAAATACATTGTAACCATTGAAGACGGTGTAATAAATGGTGGATTCGGAAGCGCCGTATTAGAATTCATGGCCGACAATAATTATAAATTAAATGTGAAACGACTCGGTATTAAAGACACTTTCGTGGAACATGGAACTCCCGAACAACTCTATAATATGCTTGGATTGGATGCTGAAGGCATCGCCAAATCTTTACTCGAATATATTGATATACAAAAACACAAAATAGATTTCGAGATAACAGAACAGCACATAAAAGTTAAAACAAAATAGGAAAAAGATTTTTTTATTTAAGGTATAAAAAAAATGAAAATTATTATTGCCGGTGCCGGTGAAGTAGGAACGCATTTAGCGAAACTTCTTGCACGTGAAAATTTCGACATTTTATTACTCGATGAAGATGCTTCAAAATTAAAAGATCTTGAAGCAAGTTTCGATTTACTGACCAGCATTGGCTCGCCAACTTCCATAAAGGATTTAAAAGAAGCCAGCATTGAAAAGGCCGATTTATTTGTTGCTGTAACACCATCAGAAAGCGTTAATATGACGGCCTGTATGCTCGCCACTAATCTTGGCGCCAAACGCACACTGGCTCGTATCGATAATTATGAATATTTGTTGCCTGTAAACAAAGAGTTCTTTAAAAAACTTGGAGTCGATTATCTCATTTATCCCGAAATGCTGGCTGCAAAAGAAATAGTTGAATCGCTAAGCACAAGTTGGTTACGACAAAACCTAAACTTTTGCGACAACGCACTTATTCTTTTAGGCATAAAAGTAAGAGCCAATGCAATCATCGTCAACAAAAAGTTCAGCACAGGTTATTTCGATCATGGGAAATACCGCGTTGTTTCAATCAAACGCAACAACAAAACCATTATCCCTGCCGGATCAGATCAAATACTTGAAAATGATATTGTTTACTTCATCACGACACCCGAGAATCTAAATTTCGTACGCGAACAGGCTGGTAAAGAAGACTTCCCTATCCGCAACATTATGGTAATGGGTGGTAGCCGTATTGCACAGAAAACCATTCAATATCTTCCTTCGAACATGCGAGTGAAGGTGTTGGAACGTAACAAAGAAAAAAGCTACGTACTGGCTGAAAAGCTCGAGAATTCAATGATTCTCAATTGCGACGGTCGCAACATCGAAATACTTAAAGAAGAAGGCATCGAAGAAATGGATGCTTTTGTGGCTGTTACTGCAAATTCGGAAGCCAATATTTTAGCTTGCCTTGCCGCTAAACGCCTTGGAGTAAAAAAGACTGTGGCCGAGGTAGAAAACAACGACTATATTTTGTTGGCCGAAAGCATGGACATTGGTACTGTGATCAATAAAAAAATGATAGCAGCCAGCTATATCTACCAGCTTACGCTCGATGCCGATGTATTGAATGTTCGCAGCCTTTCGTCGGCAGATGCCGAAGTTGTTGAATTTATAGCAAAACCAGGATCAAAAATCACCCGTTCGAAAATCAAAGATTTACGCCTGCCCGACCAGGTAAACATAGGTGGTTTTGTAAGAAATGGAGCCGGAAGCATAGTGTATGGTGATACCCTTATTATGCCTAACGACCACGTCATCGTGTTTTGTGTTTCATCAGCCATTCGAAAAATGGAAAGTTTCTTCAATTAATGAACCGCGAGTTTAATATAAAGTTCATTTTCAAAGTACTTGGCAGCCTTTTAATCGTCGAAGGCTTGTTTCTTATTTTGGCAATACCTGTTGATTTATATTATCGGGAGCATACAACTTTTGATTTTTTGATATCAGCAGCTATCGCTTTTTCATTGGGAATAACAGGAATTATATTGGGAAGAAATGCTCCACCAACAATAGGTAAGCGCGAAGGTTCACTTATAGTTACTATTACATGGATTCTTTTTTCAACCATTGGGATGCTCCCCTATCTGTTCAGCGGAAGCATTCCCAATCTTGCCGATGCTTTTTTCGAAACCATGTCGGGATTCACCACCACCGGCTCTACAATACTCAACAATATTGAGTCATTGCCGCATGCTGTCCTTTTCTGGCGAAGTACGACCCACTGGATTGGCGGATTGGGAATTATCGGAATTTCAATGGCATTACTTCCTGTGTTTGGCTTCGCAGGTTTTCAGGTATTCTCGGCCGAAGCTACCGGACCAACAAAAGACAAAATTCACGCTAAAATAGGAGAAACAGCCAAACGCCTGCTTGCCATCTACATAGCGCTTACGCTTGCCGAGACTTTATTACTCAGCATAGCGGGCATGAGTTGGTTCGATGCACTTTGTCATTCATTCAGCACCATAGCCACTGGTGGCTTCTCCACCAAACAAGCCAGCATTGCTCACTACAATTCTCCTTTTATCGAATACATCATTATTTTCTTTATGATTTTTTCGGGGGTGAACTTTAGTTTGTATTACTTTTTGTTTAAACTCAAGGTCAACAAAGTATTCAAAAACGAAGAATTGCGGACTTATTTGTTGATAATTATTTGTTTTACACTTATTTTTATCGTTAGCCGTTTTGATTTTAACTCTTATTCATTCCAAAGCATTGAAAAACTTGTACGTGAGAGTCTTTTTGTGGTTAGCTCCACCATTTCGACGACAGGTTTCGTAACGGTTGATTATAATTTCTGGCCTGCATTTACATGGTTTTTGGTACTAATATTAATGGTATTTGGCTCTTCGGCTGGTTCCACGGCCGGTGGAATGAAAATAATAAGGGTATTGCTTAGCCTTAAATACAGTTATTATGAATTCAAACGAATTATTCACCCGAACGCCATTTTTCCCGTCCGCTACAACGGGCATGTGCTCGAAGAAAGTGTTATAACCAGAGTACTTGCCTTTGTGATTCTTTATATTATATTGATAGTGATTGGTACGCTTCTGCTGAGTTTCACGGGATTGGGTTTTGCCGAGTCGCTTAGCGCTCAAATTACAAGCCTGAGTAATGTGGGACCGGGTTTGTCAGAGCTTGGGCCGGCTTTCAGTTTCTCTGAAATCCCTGCTACTTCTAAATGGCTATTGTCGTTCAGCATGTTAGTTGGTCGTTTAGAGTTATTCACCGTACTTGTAATATTTACGCCTGTTTTTTGGCAAAAATAAGTTCTTATTTAATTATTATCACAAAATTTAATTTACTTTTGCACTGCTTAAAAAAGAAAGCATTTTTCCCTACCTCAAATCTATAATGTTTATAATTTTTTGACTTTTAGAAAAAATTCATCTGAGTGATAGATGTTGTTTATCCATATGTTTATTGAGCGCAATATTCAGATAAACATAATCGTAACTGTTTTTTTGCAACTATTTATTTATGTTGAATTTGTCTTGTAAGTTGATTTCAGAAATGTTTTGTAAATATTTTTTAGAATAAAAAAAATGAACAAAGAGTTTAATCTTCGTTTGGTATTCAGGGTAATGGGTAGTCTGGCATTGCTCGAAGGTGTCGTTTTATTATTTGTTTGCCTTATTCCACTACTTTATGGCGAGAGTGATGCCCATTATTTTTTACTGGCTTCAGCCATTAGTTTTGCTTTTGCTGGCATCGCTTTATTGATCGGACGGAACCATTCAACATTTATTGGAAAGCGCGAAGGCTCTGTAATCGTAAGTTTTACCTGGATAATTTTTTCGCTCATAGGTTTGCTGCCTTTCTGGATGAGCGGCAGCATTCCATCTTTTACCGATGCTTTTTTCGAAACCATATCTGGATTCACCACCACCGGAGCTTCGATACTGAACAATATTGAGGAACTTTCGCACGGTATGTTGTTCTGGCGAAGTCTGACCCACTGGATGGGCGGTTTGGGTATCATTGTCATTTCACTTGCTGTACTTCCGGTTTTCAGTACCAGTGGCACTCAACTTTTTGCTGCCGAAACTACCGGTCCAACCAAAGATAAAATTCATCCGAAAATCAACGAGACAGCTAAACGTTTGTTTCTTATCTACATAATCCTCACTGCGGCTGAAACAATACTACTTAAACTGGGTGGCATGAATTGGTTCGATGCCGTGAATCATTCTTTTGCAACCATAGCCACAGGAGGTTTCTCCACCAAGCAAGCCAGTATAGCTTACTGGAATTCTCCATATATTCAATACGTTATAAGTACATTTATGATACTTTCGGGGATCAACTTCAGTCTTTATTACTTTGGATTCAAGAATAAATTTGGGAAAATAAGAGAAAATGAAGAGTTACGCTATTATTTAATCACACTTTTTGTGTTTGCATTTATTATAGCGCTTTCATTGATCGATTTCAGCAAAGCACTTCAGTTCAACACTATAGAACAGGCCTGGCGCGATTCGCTCTTTACTGTTTCGTCACTCATGACCACAACAGGTTTTTGCACTGCCGACTATATGACATGGAAACCACTTACCTGGGTTATTTTACTGCTCGTAATGCTTACCGGCGCTTCGGCAGGGTCTACAAGCGGGGGTATAAAAATGATACGTGTGGTTATTTCGGCCAAAACATGTTACTACGAATTCAAAAGACTTATCCATCCTAATGCCGTGATTCCGGTTCGCTACAATGGGCATTTGGTGCGTGAGGATATTCTTACACGTGTACTTGCCTTTACATTGTTATATTTGGTGGTTGCTGCTTTCGGAATTCTTGTATTGGCCATGTCGGGCATGGGATTTCTCGAATCGGTAGGAGGTATGATTACCTGCCTTGGTGGCGTGGGTCCCGGGCTGGGATTGGTAGGACCTGCCGGTAACTTCCATGATATACCGGAATTCAGCAAATGGTTTTTATCATTGATGATGCTGGCCGGAAGATTGGAACTTTATACAATTTTTCTGCTCTTCACGCCTGCATTCTGGAAAAGATAATTGCCATGACATTTGTTTAAGCATTTAAAATCCTATTCATTGATATAAAAATATTGTTGTCCGATAAAAAATATTATTATTGAAAATCGTCCTGTAGCTGTTTAA
>CAYMHE010000065.1:14566-17460 GCA_964390175.1 uncultured Paludibacter sp. | reverse complement strand
TCAGCCATTTCTTTGGAACGGATAAGCTCAATTTCCGTTTCAACTCGTATTAATGTATCACCTAAAATATTTGTTAATACTATAATGATATCTTTATGATTATCTTTCCATTTTCGATGTGATTTTACCGAATCGAATCCAAAATACCCCACTAAATTTCCATTGTTTGTAATCGGAAAGCAAATTAATGTTTTGATGCCCTGGCGTTCAAATTCTGTTTTCTCAATCTTTGCATAATCAGACAAGGTTGAAGTATCATCAATATGAATTATCGATTTAGAAAGTACTTGTTGTTTCCACCATGGAAATTTATTGAAATCTATATTTGTAATACTGTCTTTATCTGAATTTATATTATTTGCACACCACTCATGTGTATTGTTTTCGAGTTGTCTGTCCTCGTTGTATCTCAAAAGATAAGTTCTGTCAACATTAAAAAACTCACCGGTTTTTTGTAACATTGACTTGATTTTTGTATCAATATTGTTATTATCAGCGCTAATCATGTCCGAAGAAATTTCATTTACCAGTTTCTGCAATGATATCTGACTCTTAAGCAACTCATTGGAGAGCCATCTATTCTTCAAATTTACAATCATTTGGGCAAAAACCTTAAGTGAAACCTTTTCCTTTTCGGAGTATAAATGATAGTTCACTACAGAATCAAATCCAACAAATCCCACACATTTATCTCCATCAATCATTGGAATGGTAATAAGACTTTTAATGCCCTGTGGTTCCAATATTTGACGTAAAGGATCATCAATTTCCAGATCACTTACATTATCAACAAACATGGGTTTATTCATTTGATGGGTTGTGACCCATTGTGGAATTAAATCAGTTGAAACATTTTGCAAATTTTCAATTTCTGAATCAATACCCTCATTACACCATTCAAAAGTATTATTACATTCATTAGCAAACCAATCATATTCAAAAACATACGATCGATCAGCATTAACAAAACGTCCGATCTCTTCCAACGAATTCTTTATTGTCTCTTCTAATAAATCAACTGAAGCATTGATGTAGTTATTTGAAATACTAATGAGTAATTCTTTAAGCTCTTCGGTTAGTTTCTTTTCATTGATATTGTTTAAAAAAAGCAATCCTGCACTTTTTCCGTTCCAAACTATTGGTACTGAACTAAATTCAACCCAGCAAATGGAATTGTCTTTTGTTTTAAGTCGAAAGGAGTATTTCTGATTGAAATCAGTTTGGTCCATCACAAATTGTTTGTACAAATTCATAATGTACCTCCTGTCGGTGTCAAAAATAAAACGTTCGACACTTAATGCTAAGAGTTCTTCATTGTCATAACCAGAGAATTTTTGGAACATTGGATTAAAAAATACCAATCGTTTATCCTGAATTACTATTATACCTTCCTGAACATTATCGAATAGGAGTTTATATTGTTCTTCACTCTTTTTTAAAGCTTCACGGTACAATTCTTCCTGTGTAATATTAACAACAATATACAAAAAACCAATCAGTGTTTTTCTTTTGTCCAAAATTTCTGTTCGTTCTATTCTATATTTCTGATTCGATATGCATATTTCAAAAAAATACAAATCGCTTTCAGAATTATAAATAAAGTTTCCGGATCTAACCATCTCCAGGAAATCATCTTCAGTAATCAGTTTTTTTTCGATCATATCCATTGCTTTTGGATTTGCAGTAATAATTCGTTGCTTTGTATCTAAAGCAAATATTGCATCGGGTAAACTATCGAAAAGTGAATTTAGAAGCAATGGTTTTATGTCAAATATTTTTGAATTCTTTACACCATAGATTACAACCAATCCCATAATCATAAATCCTATTGGTGTTAAATCAATAAAACCAATAGGTCTGAAACCGATTATATAGAAAGCACTAAAAACAAAAGGTATAACAGAGCCAAAAATAACAAATGCAGCCCTTTTGCGCTGGATTTTGGATGAATGTAAATAATTTACTATTACCAATATTATTACAATGCTAATCAGGAAGTAGGAATATATGATATGAATCCAATAAAACGGACCAGATGCAAATTGATGTATAAAACCAAATTTGGTTGATAAAATTGATGAACTTGTGTAAAAAAGTTGATGAGAAATGTTTGTATTAACCATAAACAAATTAACAGCTGGAACTACAAACAGAGCAGAAATAGAGAATACATTTATCCATGCATCCTTTCCTGTATATCGGGAGGCAAATATTAGCCAAATTACAGGTATTGAAACAATACCCCAATACTGAAGTTTGACAAACATAATCAGGATCTCATAATTGTTAGCACGAAGTTCCATGCCGTAAAAAACAGACCAGATTGTGATTGCAAACATCAATGCGGTAATTGATTTGTAAACTGTATAACGGGTATGCGAAAGCACATATATCGATACAATTAACGATATAAATGCTGAAAATATAAATATATTACTGAAAATAATAGCATTCATAGGCATATGTTTTATGCTTTAACATTTTACAAATTTGGTTGCTATTACAAAGATTGATTAATTTTTTAAATAAACAAAACTAATTCAAGTTTTTCTAAAAAAAATCAACCAAATTACTTTAATTTTCAATACAAAGGTTAGACTTATCGATATTTACAAATACATGAATTTCGATAAAGAAAGGTTTTGCTTCAAATTGATCCTGATTTGGATTAATTTTGTAAGGTGAGGTTTGAGTATATTTTCACTATGAACCTTTCAATTTATAATAATGGTTCATAGTGAAAATAAATATATAATTACATTTTATCGTTTTACGTTCGGCATTTCAAGACCATAGCCTTTTTTCTTGTCTTCGGCTTTGAGCCACAATGCAAGGAAAAACGCAACTACTCCCAGACTTGCAAAAATAAGCATGGGCACTGTGTAGTTATATTT
>CAYMHE010000065.1:0-14466 GCA_964390175.1 uncultured Paludibacter sp. | reverse complement strand
TCAGATGGCAAATAACCACAAGCATCGAACCGAGCATAAGCATAGTTCCTGCTTTGCCTTTGTTGTCGATAAACCAACCCAATAGTGGAGTGAGTACCATAGCGCCGATAGGGAAATAAGAGAATAATCCGCTGGCGTCAGATGTAGTCATGCTCAGACGGCTTTCGAGCATTCCGGTAGCAAACTTCTGGAATGGGAAAATGGCTGAATAAAACAATACGCATAATCCGGCCACAATCATAAATGTTTTGGAAGTGAAAATTGCTTTCAGGTCGCTGATTTTGAATTCTTCTTCAGGATCGGCTGCATCGCGTGCCGAAGCATCCTGACGTTCGAGTGTACGGTCCATAAAGAAATACACACTAAAGCTCAACAATCCGATAAGCAACAGCAATGTACCTATGCCTACCGACATGCTGATACCACCTTGCTCGGCCAATACCGGCGATAAACGGAATACGGCAAACACACCCAGACGGGCAATGGCCATTTCGATACCCATAGCCAACGCCATTTCTTTGCCCTTGAACCATTTTACAATTCCTTTCGATACGGTAACACCTGCCATTTCGACGCCACAACCAAAAATAGCAAAACCAATAGACGCCATTTTGGCCGATGCTGGGAACGAAGGCCAGAACGAACTCAGGAATTCGTAGCCAAAGCCACCAGCATTAAATCCATCGCTGATACCATATAACTTAATGGAAGCGCCCACTACCATAACCACTGCCGAAAGCACTGCAGTAAAGCGTACGCCCATTTTGTCGAGAATAATTCCCGCAAAAATCAGGAAGAAAGCAAATACATTCAGAAAATATTCCGATCCGGCTACCGATCCAAAAGTATCGGGAGTCCATTTCAGACTTTGTTCGAGCATAGTGCTCAACGGTGCCAGTACATCGATAAACATATAGGCAAAAAACATGGTGCTGGCGAGCAAAATCAAAGCTGACCAGCGGGCTACGGGTGATTCACGCAGCGTTGTTGAAATTTTCTCAGTCATATAATTATTATTATTTGTTTATACCTCATTTTCTAAAGTGGAAAATGAGTGAAAATGATATTGAATTCTTAGTGTTTACTGACTTTAACAGCATTGTGTGTTGAACTTGCCGGGTCAGTAGATTTAATTTTAAAATTTGCTTTTGAACGGAATAAGCTCTTTTCAGAATTCACTCTTTAAGGTAAATTATTTTTAGTCCTCCGATGCAAACTTTTAAGTGCAATAGCTGTTTTATAAGTACCTTATGGAAGTTGGATTTTATTGAAACAATTCCATACAAGTCTACACAAACAGATGAGCGTTAATGTTTTTTTAATAAAAGCCTGCAAATCTAATTAAAAATTCTCGTTTATTTTTACAGTCTGACATAATTACCGATATTTCTTTCCTTTATTTATCGGTATTATTTTTGAAACAATATTTCCCGGAAGAAATTTCTCCATCTGAGATCATACTTCAAACTTTTGATTAAATTTGTCAAATCAATGGCATAAAAAATTTAAATATGACAACAAATTATTCTGAACAGTTACATAACGTATTGCTATATAGTACACAGGAAGCTGAAAGACTTGGTAATAACTATGTCGGACCTGAGCATCTTTTGCTTGGTTTGCTTCGCAATGGTAAAGGAAAGGCAATTGATATATTAATTCAGTCGAATGTTGATATAAACAAAGTGAAACAAACCATCGAAAGTCAGATTCGCACTGATAAAGAACCATCGGGGGAAGCTATTCTTATGCTGAAAAGTACTGAACGCATTAAAAAGATAATGGAGTTGGAAACACGCTCATTATCGGTAGAAATAGCAGATACAGAACATCTTTTGCTGGCAATTCTGAAAGAAAAAAACAATCTGGCGGTGGATACTTTAACTTCCGAACATATGACTTACGAAAAGGCTAAAACTTATGTCGAAAATCCCAAAACTCCAACTTCGATGAGTTCTGATTTTCAGGACGACGATGATGATGAAGATGAAATGAGAGGACGTCCAAAATCGCAGTCGAAAGCGGCATCGAAGCAGAGTGAAACACCTGCGCTCGACTCATTTGGTGTGGATATAACAAAAGCAGCGCTCGAAAACCGTCTTGATCCTATCGTGGGGCGTGAGAAAGAAATTGAACGCCTGGCGCAAATCCTGAGTCGGCGCAAGAAAAACAATCCTGTATTGATTGGCGATCCCGGAGTAGGTAAATCGGCTATCGTAGAAGGTCTTGCATTGCGAATTATCCAGCGACGCGTATCGCGCGTGCTTTTCGATAAACGTGTGGTTTCGCTCGACATGGCTTCGATAGTGGCTGGTACTAAATACCGTGGACAGTTTGAGGAACGTATCAAAGCCATTCTGAACGAATTGCAGAAAAATCCGGATGTAATTTTGTTTATCGACGAAATTCACACCATAGTTGGCGCTGGCGGCGCTCCGGGTTCGCTGGATGCTGCTAACATGCTTAAACCTGCTTTGGCGCGTGGCGAAATACAATGTGTGGGAGCCACTACTTTGGATGAATATCGCCAGAGCATTGAAAAAGATGGCGCTTTGGAGCGTCGGTTCCAAAAGGTAATGGTGGATCCAACTACACCTGAAGAAACTTTACAAATTCTAGAAAATATTCAGGAACGATACGAATTTCATCATAACGTAAGGTATACGCCCGAAGCCATTAACGCTTGTGTAAGACTTACCGAGCGCTACATAACCGATCGTTGTTTCCCGGATAAAGCCATTGATGCTTTAGACGAAGCTGGTTCGCGGGTACACATTGGAACAGTTTCAGTACCTATAGAGATAGAAGAACTTGAGAAAAAAATTGAAGAGCTAAAGAAAGAAAAACTAAGAGTACTTGGCGAACAAAAATACGAGTTGGCAGGTCCTATTCGCGATCAGGAAAAACAAACCCAGTATATGCTCGAAGATGCTATAAAACGTTGGGAAGAAGATGCGCAAAAGCATCCTGAAACCGTCGATGAAGAGCAGGTGGCCGAAGTTGTTGCAATGATGTCAGGAATTCCTGTTCAGCGCATTGCACAAGCCGAAGGACTTAAATTGCGTCAAATGAAGGAAACGCTTCAGGGCAAAATCATTGGACAGGATGAGGCGGTGAATAAAATTGTGAAAGCCATTCAGCGCAACAGAATCGGGTTGAAAGATCCGAGTAAACCCATTGGTTCGTTTATATTTATTGGACCTACAGGTGTTGGTAAAACGCATTTAGCTAAAATTTTGGCTGAGTTTATGTTCGATACTGCCGATGCACTTATTCGTGTTGACATGAGCGAATATATGGAAAAATTCAGCGTTTCGCGACTTATCGGAGCGCCTCCGGGATACGTTGGATACGAAGAAGGTGGTCAGTTGACTGAAAAGGTGCGCCGTAAACCCTATTCTATCATTTTGTTGGACGAAATTGAAAAAGCGCATCCCGATGTTTTCAATCTGCTTTTGCAGGTAATGGACGAAGGACGCTTGACCGATAGCCTTGGCCGACGCATAGACTTTAAAAACACAATTATCATAATGACTTCGAATGTGGGAACGCGTCAGTTGAAGGATTTTGGTAAAGGAGTTGGATTTAATTCACCTGCCGATACGGCTATGGACAGCGAGTTTTCACGTTCTGTAATTCAAAAAGCTTTGAACCGTACTTTTGCTCCTGAGTTTCTGAATAGGGTGGACGATGTGATTATGTTCGACCAGTTGAGCAAGGATTCGATCAAAAGTATTATCGATCTCGAACTGAAAGGTTTATTTGGACGTGTCACAACGATGGGTTATAAACTTGAACTTTCGCCCGAAGCAAAGGACTTTATCGCCGATAAAGGCTACGATGTTCAGTTTGGCGCCCGTCCGCTGAAACGCTCAATACAACGTTATCTCGAGGATCAGTTGGCCGATATTGTATTGGAAGGAAAACTTGAAGCCGGAGATACAATTTTGATGGAACTTGTGGATGAAACAAAAGAAATTAAAGCTCGAATTGTGAAGCCGATCATCGCGCTGAACGAATAAAAAAATCTGTGCTTATTTTATAAAAAGTTGATTATATATTCATAATCAACTTTTTTTAGTTTAAATTTGCCGATAAAATGAGTAATTAGAGCCTTAATTCATAATTAAACAGGTGCAGTTGGATTTTTTCGAATTAAAACCTGAATTTATTTATATTTGTGCTCCAAATTTTTAATCAAGCAATTTGATACTTAATGAAAAAACAGACACTACTTTTATTTACTATAATAACGTTCAATTTCTTTGCTTTATTCGGGCAGGAACATGTTGTTTTTCAGCATTTTTCGGTTGAAAACGGACTATCGCAAAATACGGTGATGGCCATAATGCAGGATAGCAAAGGCTTTATGTGGTTTGGAACCTGGGATGGTCTGAATAAATTCGATGGTTACGAGTTTACCGTGTACAAATCGCATCCGGGCGACCACAGTAACATTGCCAACAACCGCATTGACTATATTCACGAGGATAAATTCGGATACATTTGGTTTCAGACTTACGATGGTAAAATACACCGTTTTAACCCTAAAACTGAACAGTTTTACAGTTTGCCCTATTCTACAAGCAGATTTGTGTACAGTGTTGAGCGTAGCAATCGTTTTATCGAAACTTCGAATGGCGAATTGTGGATTGCCACCAACGATATAGGAGCAATACGCATTGTTACAAACCCTGAAAACGAAGAAGTTAAGTTGTACGAATACTCTACTTTCTCTGAATTTCAGATAGCCAATAATTGTGTTAATTTTATTCATGAGGACGGACAGAAAAACATTTGGTTAGGAACGAACGATGGTTTGTATGCCATTAATCCTGTTTCGAATCAAATAAAAACTTATCAGCCTAATTCAAACGCCAATTCAAATGCGTTTTTTTCTTTTTACAATTCGAAAAATGATATTTGGTTTGGCGATAAAAATGGTTTTGTATGGCATTTTTCGACACTAAAAAATAATTTCGAGATCATTAAGCTCAAGCAGCCTACCAAGGTCACAGATATTGATGCTGTAGGTAAAGATCATTTGATTTTTACTACAAACAGTTCAGGATTCTATGTTTACTCGATGAAAAACAAAACCCTTGTGAATTTTGATAAGTCGAATACATCATCAATAAAAACAAATAAATTTATTTCGATCAAAGTCGATTCCTATGGCATTGCGTGGCTCGAGGCCGAGCAAACGGGTGTGTTCAGATTCAGATTAAGTGACAATTCCCTCAAATATTTCCAGTTAAAAACTGATGCTGTTAGTCGTATTTCAGTATTGCCCAATTTTATAGTTTTTGAGGATGTTAACAAACGGCTCTGGATCAATCCTCAGGGTGGCGGATTTTCGCGATATAACCGAAGCAGAGATGAACTCGAATACTTCTACAACGAACCGGGATCGGCTCAATGCCGCTTTTCGAATGTAATCCATTCTGTTTTTACCGACAAAAAAGGGACGCTTTGGATGTGTACTTACAACAAAGGTCTTGAAAAAATAAGTTTCTTTTCGCCGCAGTTTAGGTTAGGAAAACCAAATCCAACCATAAATACGCTTACTTCTAACGAAATACGGGCTTTTTATCAATTGTCGAATGGAAATATTCTTATCTCGACAAAAGATGGAAGCATTCGTTTTTTCGATTATAAATTCAATGATTTGGGGCGATTGTCGAACAATGGATCTCTAAGTGCAGGTGATAAACTCACCGATTTGGCCTATTGTTTTCTTGAGGATAGCAAAAAAAATATCTGGATTGGCACCAAAGGCATGGGAGTCATTAAATTAATTCCACGGAGCAATAGTACCTCAAAGCCTGATTATGAATTACAAAGGTTTCAGAACGATCCGTTGAATAACAATAGTCTGTCCAATGATAATGTGTATAGTATAATTGAAGATGCATCAAAACGAATATTGATTGGAACTTTTGGGGGCGGTTTGAATGTGGTTTCGGAAACGAATGGAAAAATAAGCTTTATCAATTACCGAAATCAACTCACCAATTACCCTATTAATAAATGTATGAAGATAAGACATTTATTGATGGATAAAACAAATACGCTTTGGATTGCAACGACCAATGGAATGCTTCAGATCGATAACTTTTTAACTCCTAAAATGAAGGAGTATTATATCGAAAAACTTCCAGATATAAGTAACAGTCTGAGCAATAACGATGTACACTATTTTCATTTGGACAAGGAAAATCAGCTATGGATAGGAACTTTTGGTGGTGGATTGAATAAACTATTGACTAAATCCACAGCTTCAACGCCTGCTACTTTCGAGAATTATTCTATCCGAAACGGAATGTCGAACGATATTGTGCTTAGTATTCAGGAAGATAATAGTGGAAATTTATGGTTGAGTTCGGAAAATAGTATTTCGCGGTTCGACCGGAAATCACATTTTTTTCAGAACTATGATATGTTCGATGGTATTGAAAATGCTCATTTTTCCGAAGCGGCCAGTCTTTACACAAAGTCGGGCGAAATGTTATTTGGCAGTAACAAAGGTTATTACTATTTCAAACCAAGTAATATAAAGCAGAGCAAAGAAGTTCCGGCCATTGAGTTCACCAAATTTCAATTGTTCAATAACAATGTCGAAATAGGAGCGAAGGGCTCGCCGCTGAAACAAAGTATAGGCTCGTCCGAAGTGATTGAACTTACCCACAAACAGTCGGTTTTTAGTATCGAATATGTAGCGCTCGATTTTTCGAATCCCGAAAAAATCCATTATGCTTTTATGCTCGAAAATTTCGAATCGGACTGGAACTATGTTCAGAGTCAGCGAAAAGCCACCTATACCAATTTGCCTAAAGGAACATATTACTTTAAAGTCCGCTCCACAAACAGCGAAGGAGTTTGGACTGATAATGTAAAAGTGATTAAAATTAAAATTCTTCCTTCGTTCTGGGAAACTCCATTTGCGTATATTCTGTATTTTATTTGCTTTGTATTGTTAATGTATTTGGTATATTATCTCACTACAATGTTTGCAAAGCTCAAAAACGAAGTAGTTATCGAACAGAAAGTTACCGATATAAAATTAAGATTTTTCACCAATATCTCCCACGAATTGCGAACTCCGCTGACACTTATATCAGGTCCGGTAGAAAATGTGTTGAACAATGAGAAACTAAGTGAAAATGCTAAAGATCAATTGCATATTGTGCAGAGTAATGCCTACAGGATGCTACGGTTGATCAATCAGATTCTCGACTTCAGAAAGATTCAGAATAAAAAAATGCGGTTGAAAATTCAGCCCACCCGATTCGATAAACTTGTAAAAGAAATATGTTCGAACTTCAGCAAAGAGGCCATCGATAAAAATATTGATTTCAGAATAAATAATAATGCAGGTGATGTGATTTTGTGGATCGACAGAGACAAAACCGACATGATTATTTATAATTTACTTTCGAATGCATTTAAATTTACTCCTGCTGGTAAAAAAATTGAAGTCCTAATAGAACCCGCATCTGATAAAGGAGATATTAAGGTGAAAGTAATTGATCAGGGCGTGGGTATTCCACGTGAGAAACGTTCGTTCCTGTTCGAAAGATTTACTTCGGAAAACGAAATTCAAAGCCTTGGAAATAAGCGGGGAACAGGGATCGGTTTGAACCTTGTGAAAGAACTGGTCGACCTGCACAAAGGAATTGTGGAGGTGGAAAGCGAACCCGGTAAAGGAACTACTTTCTCTGTTATTTTCAGAAATGGGAAAGAGCACTTCGGAAATGACGTGGATTTTGTTGTTGAAGATGAAATTGAACCGGAATTTGAAGCCGAACTCGAAAATATCGATTTGTCAGGAAAAGCTAACGTTGACCATTTCGATGCATTTGTGTCTACAAAGGAAGCGCCATTACTTGTTGTAATTGAAGATAACGATGACATGCGAAATTTCCTTCAGAAAGTGCTAAGAAAGACTTATAGGGTGGAAACGGCCGAAGATGGTGAAAGTGGTTGGGAGAAAATTCAAAAATTAATACCCGATTTGGTGGTTACCGATTTAATGATGCCTAATATGGATGGACTTCAGTTGACCGATTTGATAAAGCAAAACGAAACAACCAGTCATATCCCTGTTATTCTGCTTACTGCCAAATCGGCTGTCGAAAGCCGCTTACAGGCTCTGAAATCGGGTGCCGACGATTATATCACAAAACCTTTCAGCCCGGTTTTGCTCGAAGCCCGCATCGAAAATATACTTGAACAACGCAAACTTCTGCAGAAAAGATACCGTAAGAATTTACTCGAACTTGAGCCTGCCGAAGTAGAAATGGCTTCACAGGACGAAATATTCCTCGCCAAGTTGCTCAATTTCATGGAGAACAACATAGATAACAGCGAGTTAACCGTTGAAGATATGGTTTCGGAAATGGCATTCGGTAGAACTGTGTTTTTCAATAAACTAAAGGGGCTTACAGGTCTGGCACCTATTGAATTTATTCGTGAATTACGCATTAAACGTGCGGCACAATACTTAAAATCAGGAGAATATAACATTTCACAGATAACGTATATGGTTGGTATGAGCGATTCGCGCTATTTCAGTAAATGTTTCAAAAAAGTGTACGGAATGACGCCCACCGAATATAAAAAGAGCCTGGAGCATTAAAACCAGAAGAAGTTCAATATCTACAAAAAAGCTGTATTTTCATAATGCAGCTTTTTTTTGCGAAAAGAGCTTCTGTTGGCCAAAACTTCAGGTGAGATGTTTAAAAACCCTGAACTAAATGGTAAGAAATAAGAAAAAAATCAAAAGCTCTCATGTTTTGTGCACATATTTTATATATTTGTGCAGTTTTAATAAATTCAAACAATTTGAACGAAAGCAAGCTAAGTTTGTTACAATACACTGAATAGAACTTGAAAAAAGTAATGAATAAAAACAAAGTATTTGAACAGCGCATAAAAGCGTTACAGGAAATGGAAGATAATGCTGCTCATCGTCAGCATTTAAAAGGAAAACTTACAGCACGCGAACGTATAAATATCCTTTTTGATGAGGGTACCTTTTTCGAATTTGATGCATTTGTAGCACCGGCACAAACACCAAACAGTAGTAAGCAGTCTAATTTTGGCGACGGCGTTGTGGTTGGGCGAGGTTTGGTTCAGGGAAGGAGTGTTTTTGCTTATGCTCAGGATTTTACTGTTTTGGGAGGCTCGTTAGGATATTCACACGGAATGAAAATAGCCAAAGTGCAGGAAATGGCACTAAAACTCGGAGCGCCGATAGTTGGACTCATGGATTCAGGTGGAGCACGTATTCAGGAAGGGGTGAAAAGTCTTTCGGCTTATGCCACCATTTTCAAAAACAATGTAAATTCTTCAGGAATTATCCCTCAGATATCAGCCATATTAGGGCCGGCAGCAGGTGGAGCTGTTTATTCTCCTGCGTTGACCGATTTTATTTTTATGACGAATCAAACATCCTATATGTTTGTAACAGGGCCTGATGTGGTGCGTGAAGTGCTGAACGAAGAAATTGATATGGAAGGACTTGGCGGCGGAAATGTCCATGCATCAAAAAGTGGTGTGGCACACTTTCTTTCTGATGATGAGGAACATACCATTATGTTGATTCGTAAGTTGTTATCTTATATTCCATCCAATAATTACGAAACACTTCCGGTTTCAAATCTTGTGAGCTATTATCAAACCCGTCAGGAATATCTCGACAAAATTGTTCCCGATGATCCGAATCGTCCGTATGATATCAAGGAAATCATCAGCATTATTGTTGATAAAGATTCGTTTTTCGAAGTACACGAGAAATTTGCACAAAACATAGTTGTGGGTTTTGCCCGTTTGAATGGTAAATCAATTGGCATAGTGGCCAATCAGCCCAAAGTAATGGCCGGAACACTGGATATCAATGCCAGCGTCAAAGGCGCACGTTTTGTGCGTTTTTGCGATGCTTTTAATATCCCTTTACTCATCCTCGAAGATGTACCGGGATTTTTGCCGGGTATCGAGCAGGAACACAATGGTATCATCCGAAACGGAGCTAAATTGCTTTATGCATTTTGCGAAGCTACAGTCCCTAAAATAACAATTATCACCCGAAAAGCCTATGGCGGAGCCTATATTGTGATGAGCAGTAAGAATACAGGCGGTGACTTTAATTTTGCCTGGCCAACAGCCGAAATTGCAGTGATGGGACCTGCAGGCGCTATAAAAATTGTGAATAAACATGAGTTGTCCAAGGCCGAAAACAAAGCCGAATTCGAAAAACAACTGATTGATAAATATAAAAATGAGGTGGCAAATCCCTATAAAGCCGAAGAATTTGCTTTGATCGACGAAGTGATTGTTCCTTCCAAAACAAGAGATATTCTGATCAATGCTTTTGAAATTTTATCGAACAAACAATATCAGAAACCGGCAAGGAAACACGGAAGCATTCCGCTTTAATTCCTGATGTTTTACTCCTGATTTATTGGAGTGAGTATAAAAAAGTAATTTATTGTTTTATTTTTTATTGAAGACAATAGTGATAAAACCAAGCCTTTAGGATTTATAATTGTGATCGGCTGAATGTTGATACGCAACAATACCAATCAGAGCTTTTATCACACAAACCTAACCATTTTAAGGTTAATAACAATTTTAAGAATGAAAAAAAGACTTTTGATCACCAACCGAAATGAAATTGCAATACGCATAGCTCATGCTGCCCACAAATTGGGTATGATTGTAGTTGTATTTCAAAGTGACAGAGAACCAGATGCTTTGTATCTGAAATATGCCGACGAAGTAATTCCGGCACTCGATGCAGGAAACGAAAAACCTGTTTTCCTGGATCCGGATCGGATTGTTGAGCTTGCGCTCGCAAACAACATTGATTTAATTCATCCCGGATATGGCTTTTTGTCCGAAAATCCCGATTTTGCACAACTTTGCATTGATAATGGTATCAACTTCATTGGTCCATCGCCTCAGTTGATTCGCGATATGGGATTGAAAACTGTTGCCAAAAGCATGGCTATAAAAGCAGGATTGCCTTTGGTGCCGGGAAGCGATGGTCCTGTGACTGATGCTGCCTCTGCTAAAGCTTTTGCCGATCGCATTGGTTATCCGGTTATCCTCAAAGCCTCGGCCGGTGGTGGTGGACGTGGTATGCGCATTGTGGAAAAGCCCGAAACAATTGAACGGAATTTTAAATCGGCTTCGGATGAAGCACGGGCTGCTTTTGGAAACGGCGATATGTTTATCGAAAAATACCTGCAAAATCCTAAACATCTCGAGTTTCAGATCATGGGCGATAAACATGGCAATGTCGTTCATTTGGGTGAACGCGAATGTTCTTTACAACGCAAGCATCAGAAGATTATTGAGGAAGCGCCTTCGGCTTCGGTGACGCCAGCTATGCGCAAAGAAATGGGCGATATGGCCGTTCGCTTTGCCAAAGCCATTGGCTATTATTCGGCAGGAACGATTGAGTTTATTATGGACGAAGACGGTTCATACTATTTTATGGAAATGAACACCCGTATTCAGGTAGAACATCCTGTGACAGAAATGGTAACGGGCGTTGACCTTGTGGATTGGCAAATTCGTGTAGCTTTGGGCGAAGAACTTACATTGAAACAGGATAATATTAAGATCAATGGTTGGGCCATCGAGTGCCGTGTAAATACCGAAGATCCTCAGAACCGTTTCAGTCCGCAAACCGGATTGATTGATAGAATTCATTTTCCCGAAAAAGAGTACATTCGTATCGAAACCGGAGTGCAGAACGGGACGGTGGTAACTCCTTATTTTGATTCGATGATCGCCAAAATTATTGTTCACGGAAATGATAGGGCAGATGTGATAAAAAAAACACTGGAGGCGCTCTACGAATTCAGTATTATTGGATTGAAGACAACAGTTCCATTTTGTCGCACAGTGCTGAAACACCCCGATTTTGTAAATGCAACATACACTACCCGCTGGGTCGATTCGGTGTTTGTGCCCGAAATGCTCGAAAATGAAGAAGATGAAATGATAGGCGCTTTGGCAGCTACAATTCTTTATGCTTCTGAATATCTGCAACTTTCGTCTGATTTGCCCACCTATAAAAATGATAGGTTGAACGTTTGGGTTTTGAATAAACGATTGAATTATTAAACCTTACTTCTCCCTTTTCAGGGGAAGACGATTGAGAAAACCAAGTTTATTAACGTCACAGTTTACACGATACCCAATCCAATTGTAAATTGTAAATAATTAAATTGTAAATTATTTTAATGGGAACTTCATATATATATAAACGAGATGCTTCGCGATTGTTCATAGCAGTGCGCGAAAACGGGAAACGATACAAACTTTACATCCCGAAAGAATCAAAGCCGGTCATCAACGGTCAGGAAATGGACATTGATTTTGTGGAGCAGGAGGATTTTCACTATGCTTTCGACTATAACAACAAGCGTTTTCATTGCGAATTGGTTTCGCGCGACCAGAACAAAGCCATCATTAATGTAAATGGTGTAGAATACAAATATAGTCTGGAATCAATATTCTCCTATGTGCGGCGAGGTATGATCAATAGTGATGCCAACAAAATAAACGAAAATAATATAATAGCGCCAATGCCGGGAAAAATTGTCGATTTCTTTCTCGATGAAGGTGATTTGGTGAATGTCGGCGAACCTATTCTTACATTGGAAGCCATGAAAATGCAGAATGAAATTACAGCCAACTGTAACGGTGTTATTCGCAAGATAAAAGTACAGGTCGGACAGTCGGTTATGAAAGACGAACTGCTTGTTGAGATTCAATCCATCGACGTATAATTTTTTTCGGAATTCCAAGAGTTTTTATATCTTTGTCATTTTTCAAAAAAGCTTTTTCGGGTTTTCCAGAAAAAGCTTTTTTTTGATTGTAAACTATTGATAATTATGAATTTTACAGCGATAGATTTTGAAACTGCACATGCCAATTATCCTTGCGAAATTGGACTTTCGCGCATCGAAAACGGAATGATTATAGAAACAAAGTCGTGGTTGATAAAACCGGCCTGTTTTCCGTACATGAATCCCTGGAACGAAAGAGTGCACGGAATTTCGTCGGCAGTATTGGTAAATGCTAAAACTTTTGATGAGCTGTGGGTAGAGATAAAACCCTGGCTCGATGATCAGTATGTGGTGGCACACAACGCCGCTTTCGATATGAGAGTGTTGTCTGCAACGCTTGCTCATTACGATTTAGCAGTGCCTCATTGCAGCTATTTTTGCAGTGTAAGCCTTTCGCGGAAAGCATGGCAAAATCTACCGAAGCATTCGCTGGGTGTCCTGTGCGAGTATCATGATATAAGATTCAATCATCACCGCGCCGGCGACGATGCAATGGCATGTGCCATAGTTACCTTAAAAGCATTCGAAGTGCTGAATGTGGTTACTATCGAAGATGATCTGGCAAAAAGGAAAATAAAAATCAATAAGCTACAAAGTTTGTTGTAAACAAAAAAATGCAGGTTCCCAAAGCATTTTCAACTCCGGAAACCTGCAAAATATCTGAACGATAACTATTTTCAAATGACTCCCTGTGCCATCATTGCCTTCGCTACTTTCATAAATCCTGCAATGTTTGCACCTTTTACGTAGTTAACAAAACCATCGGCTTCGGTTCCGTATTTAATACATGACTCATGGATGTCGAACATAATTTGTTTAAGTTTTGCATCCACTTCTTCTTTTGTCCAGCTCAGTTTAATTGAGTTTTGTGTCATTTCCAATCCCGATACTGAAACGCCTCCGGCATTTGCTGCCTTGCCCGGACCATAAAGAATTTTATTTTTAATGAACACATCAACAGCTTCAGGAGTCGAAGGCATGTTTGCACCTTCAGACACTGCGAAACAACCGTTTTTGATCAGCGTTTCAGCATCGTCGCCGTTCAGTTCATTCTGTGTTGCCGAAGGTAGTGCAATAGTACACACTTCGTTCCATGGACGTCCGCCTTCTACATATTTGCAATTGTATTTATCGGCATATTCTTTAATGCGACCACGGTAAATGTTTTTGAGTTCAAAAATAAATTTAAGTTTTTCTGAATCAATTCCTTCCGGATCGTATATGTATCCGTTACTATCGGACAAAGTTACTACTTTTCCGCCCAGTTCTATCACTTTTTCAGCTGTGTAGGTAGCCACATTTCCCGAACCCGAAATGGCTACTACCTGACCTTTCAGATCGCTGATACCTTTGGATTTCAGCATGTTCATTAGAAAATAGATATTGCCATAGCCAGTAGCTTCGGGACGAATGAGTGAACCTCCGAATTCGAGTCCTTTTCCTGTAAAGGTACCTGTGTTTTCGCGAGCCAGCTTTTTGTACATACCATACATGTAGGCTACTTCACGTCCGCCAACGCCTATGTCGCCTGCCGGAATATCAGTATCCGGGCCGATGTGTCTCCACAATTCAACCATAAATGCCTGGCAAAAGCGCATGATTT
>CAYMHE010000064.1:0-17575 GCA_964390175.1 uncultured Paludibacter sp. | reverse complement strand
CATAACATTGCTCTATATAGCAATATCCTGACAAATAATGAATTTAAGCTATTTCGAGCCGATGAAGTAATTCAATATATAGCCCGATGGCCTCTTCGATTTCCGATACGAGAATAAATTCATCAGCTGTGTGCGAACGTGCTGACTCGCCAGGACCCATTTTTACACTGGCAAAAGGCATAAGCGCCTGATCGGACAGAGTGGGTGAGCCATAAGTGTTGCGTTGTAATTCTAAAGCGCGCCTCATAACCGGATGTTGCAGCGGAGTGGCACTGGAATTCAATCGTGTGGATCGTGGCTGAACGTCGCAACCTACATTTTTCCTGATTTCTGTTAGAAGCTCCTCGTTGGAATACAGTTCGTTGCTTCGCACATCCACCACAAAACTGCACTTGTCGGGAATAACATTATGTTGCGTGCCTGCATTTATCTGTGTAACAGTCATTTTTACAGGTCCGAGCAATTCCGATTTTTTCGCAAGTTCATAATTTTCGAACCATGCCACATCTTTTAAAGCTTTATAAATGGCATTTTCGCCTTCGTTGCGGGCTGCGTGTCCGGCTTTACCGTAAGCCACACAATCGAGCACCATCAGGCCTTTTTCGGCCACAGCCAAATGCATTCCGGTAGGTTCGCCCACAATGGCAAAATCGATTTTCGGAAGTTCGCGAATTAAACTCTCAATGCCATTTTTCCCCGAAACTTCTTCCTCGGCAGAGGCTGCAAAAATCAGGTTGTAGCTTTGTTCGTGCTGTGTCAGACTGAAAAATGCATGAAGTAAACTTACCACACTTGCACCGGCATCGTTACTTCCAAGTCCATAAAGTTTCCCGTTTTCGAGTTCAGCTCCAAAGGGATTTCTGGTCCAGCCCGACACGGGTTTCACAGTGTCGATATGCGAATTCAGCAAAATGGTTGGTTTTGTTGTGTCGAACCCAGGACTCAACAACCAGATATTGTTTCCGCTGCGCGAAGCCACATAACCTTTCGATTCAATGTAACGTTCGAGAAAATCGGCCACATTTTTTTCTTCGCGACTGAACGATTCAATTGAAATCATATCGCGAAGCAACTGTACCGCATCCTGTGTAAGTTCGAATATCATTGGGTTCATAGGCTTTGTAGCTGTAGATGAAATATTTATTTACGGGTTGATCAGTTTCTGATCAATCATCCAGTTTTTAAGTTCTTCGGGCCAATTATCGGCAGGAATGTTGCGTTTTCGCATACCAAAACCATGTCCGCCTTTGTCGTAAACCACGAGTTTGGCTGGAACGCCTTTCGCTTCAAGCGCTTTCAGCATGTTTTCGCTGTTGGCAATAGGCACAGCACCATCGTCTTTGGCATGAACCAAAAATGTGGGCGGTGTTTTTTTTGTTACCTGAAGTTCGTTTGAGTAAAGCTTCACCATTTCTTCAGAAGGATTTTTACCCAACAAATTATTGCGTGAACCTCCATGAGTCACATTTTTATCCATTGTCACTACCGGATATGCAAGTAACATAAATGCAGGACGCTGTGTTTTGGTTTTGAAATGAGTTCCTGCTGTAGCGGCAAGATGTCCTCCGGCTGAAAATCCCATTATTCCGATTTTTTTCTTATCGATATTCCATTTTTTTGCATTTTTATGAATAATGGCAAGCGCGGTTTGCGCATCTTTCAGCGGAATAAAATGATTTCCATTAGGCATGCGGTAGTAAAGCACAAATGCACTTATGCCCATTTTGTTGAACCATTCGGCAAACTCCGAACCTTCTTTTATTTGCGAAACGCCTGAATATCCTCCTCCGGGGCAAATAAGTACGGCTGTTCCGTTGGCGGTTTCTTTAGGAGCCGGATATGCGTACATGCGTGGTTCGCTGATATCCACGATAAATTCAGGATCGCGTAATTTTTCTTTGTTCTCGAGTCCGTTACTTTCGGGAGTTCCTTTGGGATAAAGTTTAATTTCTTCCTGTGCAGAAATGAGTGTAATGTTCATTATCAGTGCAATAATAAGTGAAATGTGTTTCATGGTAATTATCTTTTTTACATGTTTATCTTTGTTCCGCCACTGGTGTGAATCAAGTCCGCCCGCGTAATTATCACCTGTTTTACACCGCCATTTATAGCTTCAAATGAGTTCTCAAGTTTGGGGATCATGCCTCCGTTGATAATCCCTTCGGCTACATATTTTTTGAATAAGGCAGGAGTTATTTCGGGAATTACACTTTCGTCGTCAGTTTCGCTCATTAATACGCCTTTTTTCTCGAAGCAAAACATAAGAGTCACCTCGAAATGTTTGGCGAGGGCTTTAGCTGCTTCTCCGGCAATTGTATCTGCGTTTGTATTTAGCATATTGCCTGCATTGTCATGCGTTAGCGGCGCTAAAACAGGTACTACACCACGGGCAATCAGATCGGCCAGAATGTCGGCATTCACTTCTTTTACATCACCAACAAATCCGTAATCCACTTCCTTCACGGGGCGTTTTTCTGAACGCATATAGTTCAGGTCGGCGCCTGTAAGTCCGAGTGCATTTACGCCAATGGACTGTAGTCCGGCCACAATTTGCTTGTTTACCAATCCGCCATAAACCATAGTCACAACTTTCAGCGTTTCCTCATCGGTAATGCGACGTCCGTTTACCATCTGGCTTTCTATACCAAGTTTTGCAGCAATGGCAGTAGCCGAGCGACCGCCACCATGTACGAGCACTTTATGTCCTTCAATTTTCGAAAAATCGGACAGCAACTGTTTGAGTGTTTCGGAGTCTTCTACAATTTTACCTCCTACTTTTACGAGTGTAAGTTTATTCATGTGTATACCAAAAAATTGCAAAGAGGAACAAATATACTTAACCGTATGTATTTATTCCTCTTTTATTTTGTTTCTTAAAATTTTATCAACGAATGAATATCCTGTGTCCCTTCAAGTTTCGGACGACCGTTGAGGAATTCAAGTTCAATCATAAAGCTTACTAAAACAGATGAAGGTTTGAACATGCTGATAAGTTTCAGTGCAGCTCCGGCACTTCCGCCAGTGGCTAAAAGGTCGTCGTGCAGCAAAACCACATCATTTTCTTCAATGGCATCTTTGTGAATTTCAAGCGCATCGCTTCCATATTCCAGGTCGTATTCGTATCTGTAAGTTTCCGAAGGTAATTTGCCCGGTTTGCGCAAAAGTACGAATCCGGCTCCTAATTTATAGGCCAGAATACTTCCAAGTACAAAACCACGACTTTCAACTCCCACTACTTTGGTAATGCCTTTGTCCTTATAATACTCATATAATTCGTCGGCAATAAACTTTAAAACTTCGGCATCTTTCAGCGCTGTTGAAATGTCTTTGAATAAAATTCCCGGTTTTGGAAAATCGGGTACGTTGCGTATTGACGCAATTACTTGTTCTATATTCATACTTTTTTAAATATTTTCCAATAATCTTTTGATCACAACCTGTGCAGAAATTTCGCGGTTGGCGGCTTCGGGAATCACAATTGAGCGTGGACCTTCGATTACTTCGTCGGTCACAATCATGTTGCGACGTACGGGCAGACAGTGCATAAAGCGGGCATTGTTGGTCACAGCCATTTGGCGGTCGCTCACAGTCCACGATCGGTCGGTGCTCAGTATTTTTCCGTAGTTCGGATCCTGATAAGCAGCCCAGTTTTTGGCATAAATAAAATCAGCACCTTCGAAAGCTTTCATTTGGTCGTATTCCACGCGTGCGCCGCGAACAAACTCAGGCGCGAGTTCGTAACCTTCGGGATGTGTAATCACTAAATCCACATTGGCTTCGTTCATAAAATCGGCAAACGAATTTGGAACAGCCTGTGGCAATGCTTTGGGGTGAGGTGCCCAGGTCAAAACCACCTTCGGACGGGGCGTTTCTTTGTATTCTTCGATGGTAATGAGGTCGGCAAAAGCCTGCAAAGGATGCGAAGTGGCACCTTCCATGCTAAAAACCGGTTTTCCTGAATATTTGATAAACTGATTGATAATGGTTTCCTGATAGTCGAATTCCTTGCTTTCGAACTGCGCAAAAGCACGCACGCCAATCACATCGCAATAACTGGCCATTACTGGAATAGCTTCAAGTATATGTTCGGGCTTATCGCCGTCCATCACTACGCCACGTTCGGTTTCGAGTTTCCATGCACCGGCATTTACATCGAGCACCATAGTGTTCATTCCCAGATTCATTCCTGCTTTTTGAGTGCTGAGGCGTGTGCGTAAACTTGAGTTGAAGAACACCATCAACAATGTCTTGTTTTCGCCCAAATGTTTGTAGCCAAACCGGTTTTTCTTTATTTCTAAAGCTTCTTTTATTGCCTCCTGCAAATTGCCGAGGTCTTTTACGTTCGTATATGTTTTCATAAATTGTAAATCGTAAATTATGAAATTGTAAATTATTTAGGTTCCATCACAATTAACGGTATCAGCATTTCTTCGAGCGAAATTCCGCCATGCTGGAAAGTGTTTTTATAATAGCTCACATAATGGTTATAATTGTTGGGGTACGCAAAAAAGTCGTCGTTGCCGGCAAAAATATAGGCTGAACTTACATTTGGACTTGGCAAACCGATTTTAGACGGCTGTGTGATTTCATATACCTCTTTTTTGTTGTAACTCAGATTTTTACCTACCTTGTAACGGAGGTTTACGTTTGTGTTTTTGTCGCCAATTACTTTTATCGGGTTGTCCACACGGATAGTGCCATGATCGGTAGTGAAAATCACTTTGTAGCCGCGTCGGGCAATGGCTTTCATGAGTTCGTATGTTGGCGAATGTCTGAACCACGACAAGGTAAGCGAGCGATAAGCCTGTTCGTCGTTGGCCAGTTCGCGCATCATTTTCGATTCGGTGCGTGCGTGCGAAAGCATATCGATAAAGTTCAGCACAATCACGTTCAACTGGTTGCTGTCAAGGCGTGGAAGTTGCTCGATGAGTTTTTCACAAAATGGCGATTCGTTTACTTTGTGATACGAGAAACTATAATTTTTTCTGTAACGTTTCAGTTGCGTTTCGATCAAATCCTTTTCGTTCAAATTTTTACCTTCTTCCTCATCCTCATCTACCCATAAATTAGGAAACAATTGCTGAATCTGCAAAGGCAAAAGTCCCGAGAAAATAGCGTTTCGGGCATATTGTGTGGCCGTTGGAAGCATACTGCAATACATTCCCTCGTCGGTGAAAGTGAAGAGTTCGCTCATTAGCTCGCGAATCACTTTCCACTGATCGTAACGGAAGTTATCGACAAGAATAAAGAAAACCTTTTCGCCTTTGTCGAGCAGAGGAAATACCTTTGTTTTGAAGATGTCGGGACTGAGTAGAGGCCGTTTTTCAGGCTGTTCGAACCACGACTGATAATTTCGTTTTACAAACTTATTGAAAGTATTGTTGGCCTCGGTTTTCTGCATGCGCAGCATTTCGTCCATACCATTGTCGGTATCTGCTAGTTCCAGTTCCCAGTAAACCAATTTTTTATACACTTCTACCCAGTCCTCGTAGGTCAACGAATCGTTGATTTGCATGCCTATACGTCCAAATTCCGAACGGTAAGTACTTGTGGCATGCTCCGTAACAATTTCTTTTTTATGAATATTTTTTTTGAGAGTCAGCAATATCTGACTCGGGTTCACGGGCTTGGTGAGGTAATCGGCAATTTTATTTCCGATGGCCATATTCATTATATTTTCTTCCTCACTTTTGGTAATCATCACCATGGGCACATCGGCGTCGATCTCCTTAATTAACGCAAGGGTTTCGAGACCTGACAGGCCCGGCATATTTTCGTCAAGGAAGATAATGTCGAACGATTCCTTTTGACACAATTCAACAGCATCCTTTCCATTATTGGCTGTTATTACCTCGTATCCCTTTTCTTCAAGAAAAAGAACATATGCACGAAGTAAATCTATTTCATCATCAGCCCATAGTATGCGCTCTTTTCTCATTTTTTAGTTTTTTCAATGTTGATTTTAACAACTAATATCAACTGCTATTTTAGATAATACTGTTGCATAAATTCGAAGTAAGTACTCATCGCATTTTGTTGGAGCATTATGTTCAAATTTTTCTGCGAGCCAAGCAGGTTACGGTAATCGGTTCCTTTCAGGTGATCGAACAACGACCGCTCTTTCACCATACGGATAAGGTATGACTTTGCCAAATCGGCATTTGCAAACGGACCGATAATGATTATCTGCATTTTAGCAACATCCTCCTTGTTTAACTTCAAATTTAACATGCTATAATTCTGAGAATTATACATATCAAATGCTGATTTTACTTTGTCATAATCAAAAGTGCCCGAAAGAACTGCCACCGACACATAATGTGGTTCGTTGGCTCTGTAAGCAAAAAGATTTTTGAACAACGGCACAGCTTCTTCCTTGGGTTGTACCACTACAGGAGCGGCTGGTTGAACTGAAGTTTTCGGAACTACTGTTGTTGTATCGACATGTTGTTGCTTCAGTACTGCAGTTTCGAGAGCATTTTTATCTAACAGGTTTTCAACTTGTTTTTGTTTTTCTACCTGTTTTTCAGCCGGTTCGTTCTTTGTTGTCGATTTTTTTGATGGAGTTTCTTTTTTATTCTCTGCCACATTATTTTTTGTTGGTGGCACCGTCGTTGTTGCCAAAAGATTTTTTGACTGAAATGCAAAATAGTCTTCCAAAGATGACAAAGATCTTAGAATACCGTAATTTTCTTCTGAAATAATTACCTTCTCAATTTTCAGTTCGTTCATTAAATCCGACAAAGCTGCGTTCTTTGATATTGAATTTACATACCATTCCACTTCCTGATATGACTCAAAATTTGTGACTGATAACGCATTATGAACATCATCCAATTTTCCTGTCACTAAATCGAAATCCTTCACCATAAAACTACTGAAATTATAAGCCGCTATGTTATAAAGCAATTTGTTCATCGCCTGAACATCGGCATCGGTGACAAGCATCAAACGATGTTTTGTTGCTTTTTCGCCAGAATACTGACGGGTAACAATATCTGATTCAGCTTGTTTTGTATCACTTTCACGTCGACTCAACAAGGTGCCGTGCGAGGTTCCGGTTGTAGCTTCTCTCCCTTGTTTTATAAGAGCCAGTATATCTTTTGACATAGCGCTTACATCACTTTCCGGAAATTTAGCTACTACCTCGTTCAGCGATGCCTCAAAAACATCAGGCTGCTCTGTTTTGCCAACGCTCAAAGCATTCAAAAACATAAATTTTGGCAGCAATGCCGAAAGCGGATAATTCTTTTTCACAAACTCCACATTCTTTTTTACCGTTTTGTAATCGCTTGTATTATAAGCACTGTAAGTAATACTATAAAGCGAGTCTTGCTCGCGGTACATGCGCGTCATTCGATCGAAATAATCGGGCTGCGAAATAACTTCTACATATTTAGAATTCGGAAATTCACTGATCAACTTATTTTTATAACCATCGGCTTTTGATGGATTTCCGGCTTTTGACTCAAGCATATAGCTTTGGAAAAAGGCCTCGAGTCTTCGTTCATCGTCAGGAAAACGTTTAGCAAATTCATCAAAAGTCTTTACCGCCATTGCATAATCTTCAACTTTGTCCTTGTAAATCATCCCCATATTGAATAGCGCTGTAGCAATTTCAGCATTTGATTTTTCGAGTTGCTGTGGAGTAACAGGTATCTGCTGAAGATAAAACGCCGGATTTTTATTGTCGGATGCAGAAGTTGCGTTCGGAGGAGTTGAATCGTTCTGATTTACAGCTGACAGAGGCGAAGCGTTGGCGTCGGTCTCTTCTGCAAAAAGCACAGATGATTTATTGACCCTTCTCCAGTTGTCCTCAAGTTTACGTTTACCCCATTTTTTTTGAAAATCACTTTGTCCCGTTTTCAGCAAGTTCGAATTATAAAAATACCAACTGCCCACTCCCCCAGGATTTTCTCCAATAAGTGTCATGTTTTCTTCTTCCGGATTAAATCCTGATTCATTTTTGGCCAGCTCGGCTTCGGCAGAAGCTTTTTCATCCGCAATAAGCTGTGTAATAATTTTATTAACAATTTCAAGTCTTTTTTCATCAGACAAGGTAGATAAATACTGCAAACTATCCTGCAGAACAACTATTTCGTTTTGCACAACAAGTTCCGAAAGCGTTTCTGCCAGTTTCGACACCCTTGCGTAATCCTCTTGTTCGGTCGTTATTATTTTAGAAGCTTCATCGTAGCAGGGTTGAGCTTTTATGTAATTCTTGTTCTTATAATATAAATCTCCCAAAGTGATGAGCGAAATAGCTTTATCGAATCCGTTACGTGTGCTTTCCTTAATAGACGTTTTAAAGTATTCGAGCGCTTTTACAGTATCGTTTTTCTGAAGATATGTTTTGCCCAAGGTGTAATAAATCTGATCGAGGTATTCTTTATTATTGGGATTGCGAAGCATTTTATTGAGTTCCTTACGTACGGATTCCACATTACGGTTATCGAGTTCGGCCCAGTAAATCCGCGCATTAAAGTCCATTTCGAAAGGCGGATTCAGCTTTGTTACCTTTGTAAATGCCTGATATGCCCTTTGATTGTCACCCGTTTTTTTATACAACTGAGCCAACAGAAAATTAAGCCTTTGTTGTTGAGTTTTATCTTTCTCAGTTTTTAATGTAAGTTCAAGAAACGGAATAGCCTCCTTGTATTGATGTTTTTTAAGCAACAAATCGGCATTCACAGCTGCAAACAAACCAATGTGATTAAATTTCAAATCATCCTGTTTCAATCGGGTAAGCATTTGTTCCGCTTCGTAAATCCAACCTAACTCACCATAAGCACGTGTAATCCACAACTGACAGCGAGCCACCATGTCTTTGTCGTTGGCAAAATGACGAGAGATATATGTAAATGCACCCACCGATCCGATAAAATCAGCTTTATGAAATTCAGCCTGAGCCAGCAGCATCCAGGCATCTTTCAGTGCCGGATTGAACTCCTCCTGCTTGTACCACAACTGATATTCGGGGTTGCTCCACTTGCGGTCATTGCGCAATGGTTTTTGTTTGATGGAATGAAGTTTAATGGCTTTTCTGCATTTTTCGATGGTCCGATCCATGTTCGATTTTGCGGAATTAGCATTGTCGTGGCGGCTGATAGGATACATCGGAATGATGGCCGAATAATCTTCCTTATTACTGTTATATATATTCCTGAGCCCCTCCTCATAGCTCTCTTTCCCGTTAAAATACACATTAAAACGGGTGTTCACCGATTGGTAAGCACGCGTTGACCAGGTGTTCTTTTTCAACGAACAAGCACTAAACGTCAGAACGACCAACGAAAACACAAGGATATGTAAAAACTTTATTTTCAAAAAGAAGCAGGTATTAGTGGTTTTCTTAATAATAATATACAAGTCAAAATACAAACTTAAAAAACTGGAATCTATTGTGTTTTTAACTCACAAAAATACTCAAATTTGACTACAAACACTTAACTTTGCAGCGAAAATTATGTTGTATTAAGGAAATATATTTTAAAGATTATGTGGGTACTTATTATAATTCTGGTACTGTTCGGACTGATACTTATGCTTACAACTTATATCAGTCGACGAAAAAAAACCGGGGAAACCGAAATAACAATAAATGAAGATGGGGAATGCTGCGGAGCACACGAAGTTTGCGACCGCGAAAGCTTGTTGAGCGCCAATGCCAATGCTGAATATTTCGACGATGAAAATCTTGACGTACTGGCCGATGTGCAGCCCGATAAATTTACCGAAGATCAGCTCAATCAGTTATCCGAAGTTTTTTACACCTTGCGCGAAAGCGATGTTGCGGCATGGCTACGTAGCCTTCAGATACGCAGGATTCAACTTCCTCTCGAATTGAGAGAGCAAGCATTGCTGATTGTAAGCGAACGCAGAGGACTATAATTGTATTTCGGAAGTAGCTTTTCGGGTATTTTTTCTGATCAGAAAGCCCAAAAATACGCACACAATTCCGCTTACTATTCCCAACCAAAGTGTATCATCCGTGCCTATTGTTTCAACATCTATCACTTTAACTCCATTAAATTTAAGATAGTAGAACACTACAGCTACAGAATTATTCACAAAGTGAGCAATAATTGGCAACCACAGGCTACCACTCCACAGCAGCAGATAGCCCAAAAAAGCGCCAAGTAACATACGTGGAAGAAATCCGTAAAACTGCATATGTATTGCACTGAATACGAAAGCGGTAATCCAAATTGCAAATAACGCCCCTTTCCAGTCGGAAAGAAGCCGCTGTATGGTCCCTCTGAAAAACAACTCCTCGCCTAAAGCAGGCACTACGGCTACCAGAAACACATTAAACAACAAAGCACCCAATGTACTAACGTTGAGCATTTTTTCAGTGATTTCGGCAATCTGAACTTCGGACGACTGCATCATTTTCTCAATCTCCGAAAGCGCCTCAGGAAGAATAATCTGCTGATTTAACCACGAGAGCATATTAATAAAAGGAATGGCTACCAACATAAATGCAACCACATACAATACAGTCGACCACCTAAGCGTCGACTTTAGCCTTAAAAAACCGAATGCATTATTGCTCCACAAAGAAGCCATCACAAAGGGAGGAATCACAAACAGCCCGAACGATTGAATCAGCTGCATCACTTTTACATTCGACATATCATTCATATCTCCGGTTGTAACAAGTACTGTAACCAACAATGTAGCAATCATCACAAAAACAAAAACAGCTATCAACTGAAGCAGCTTTGCTAAAACCCCTGAATCTTTAAAAATCCCTTTTATCATGTCTTCAATATTTTATAATACCAACAACCATTCATCGCAAAAAAAACTTCCATCGCCCAACGACAACAGAAGTTTTAGTTTGTTTGATTTTAATAGCATTAAGCTTTTGGTCTTGCTTCTTTAACTACCATCGTCCGACCGTCGAATTCAGCACCGTTTAATTCTTCGATTGCCTTTGCAGCAGCCACATCATCGGCCATTTCCACAAATGCAAATCCTTTTGATTTTCCGGTTTCGCGGTCCTTGATAATTTTGCAAGAGTCAACTTTACCATACTCTGCTAAAACTCCCAACAGGTCGTTGTCACGAACTTTGTAACTTAAGTTACCTACATAAATGTTCATAAGAATAAATTAAAAAAAGTGGTTATAAAATTTTGATTTCAAGAACAGCATAAACAAACGAGGTTAAAAGAAATCTGTTCACGGAAGAAAAGACAGGAATAACCAAACGAGAGGAATACAGTATCTTAACGTTTACAAAGAAAACCAATTAATTTTAATATCGCAACAATTTATCAAAATTTATTCAAATGACCCCTAATTTGCATTGAATTAAGAACGATAACAGAACGAAATGTTACATTATGATAATATTTATACATAAAACTAAGCCCTCACCTGCCCTTCTCCTTTCACTATCCATTTGTACGAACACAATTCCTCCAGCCCCATTGGTCCGCGGGCGTGCAACTTCTGAGTGCTAATACCAATCTCGGCACCCAACCCAAACTGAGCTCCATCAGTAAATGCCGTGGACACATTTGTATACACACATGCTGCATCCACCATTTTTTCGAAGATATGCATTGCCTCCTGATTTTCGCTCACAATGCATTCACTGTGCTTCGAACTATACATCGAAATGTGCTCTATTGCTTCATGTATGTCAGCTACAGTTTTTACCGATATTTTATAATCGAGAAACTCAATCCCATAACTTTCGGCTGTTGCTTTCTGAAGTAAAGCCGCCGGATAACGGCCATCTAATACCGAAAATGCTTTTTCATCCGCATAAATTACCACATTCTTGTCAGCCATCATTTGGCATAATACTGGCAAATCCAACAATCTCCTCTCGTTTATTACCAAACAATCCAAAGAATTACAAACACTTACGCGCCTTGTCTTTGCATTGAAAACAATATTTTTCCCTTTTTCAACATCTCCAAATTCATCGAAATAGGTATGGCAAATACCAGCTCCGGTTTCGATCACCGGAATACGGGAATTGTCGCGCACAAAATCAATCAGCCCCTTTCCTCCACGCGGAATAATTACATCCACAAAACCTACAGCATTCATAAGTTCGGCTGCAGCCTCGCGACCAGCAGGAAGTAAAGTCACAATATTTTTATCGAGACCAAATTTCTCGAGCACCGACTGTATTACCTTCACAATTGCTAAATTAGAATTGTAGGCATCAGTTCCTCCTTTAAGCACACATGCATTTCCCGATTTCAGGCAAAGCGAAAACACATCGAAACTCACATTGGGACGTGCTTCGTAAACAACCCCTACCACTCCGAAAGGAACCGATATTTTAGTAATTATCATTCCATTAGCACGCTCAGTCGACTTCAGCACCTTACCAAGCGGGGATGGCAACGAAGCAACATTGCGAATATCCGAAGCAATTCCTCCGATGCGTTCAGCACTCAATAAAAGCCTATCATACATTGGATTACTTTTCTCCATCAGTGCCAAATCCTTTGCATTTTCAGCAATAATCTCCGATGATTTCAGCACTGCTTCATCAGCCAATGCCAGCAAAACCTGTCGAAGCACATCGTCGCCGACAAGTTGTAACGAACGCGATGCTTTAAGCACAGCTTTTCCCCAACGATTGGTGTTTGATTGTAAACTCATATCCTAAATTTTACTGTTTTTTATTGATTTTCAACCAACTGCTATACTGTTTAAGTACATCCATTATATCGACAAAGTCGGTTGATTTATCAAGTTGAGCCACGAACTGTGCCTCAAAATCATAAGCAGTAAGCAAAGCACCCAGGTTTTTATACTGTCTGGATTTTTCTACTTTTACAATTCCCTTAGCAGGGCTAAATAAATAATAAATCGTGTACTGCAACCACTGATCCGGAACGCTCATCAAACCGTTATTCGGATCGACAATCACATTTCTGTAAAGCTCATAATTAGTATCGCGATACAAAAGACACAAGAACTGGTCTCTTTTCTTTTCGGAAACCACTATACTCTTATAGTTCAGCGTAAACCTACTGAAATGGTATTGATCTGACTTATATTGAAACGAAAAACCCTGAAGCGAAGCCGGGTAATAAGTCGCAAAATCGCTGTCTGAGTTATCCCTGAAAACCACTCCGAAATAATATGAACCTGTTTCAGGGCCATTCAGGTTGAAACTTCCCTTTATCCGGCTGAAGGGACTCACTTTAATTTCGCCCCAAACCGTATCGGAACTATTTTTTATAATATATCCCGGCACGTTGGCTGCCTCGAGTGCAAAACTGAAGGTCAGCGTCGTTAATATAAAAATAAACAGGTGTTTCAATACAGTAGGTTTTTATAATTCTTCAATAATTTGTTCAATAAAGTCACTGCTTTTCTTTTCAAAATCCAGCTTCATCTGATCGAGATACTTTTCGATGAATTTTTCCGATCTAAAACTAAAATCCCTATAAGCTGTATCAAAACTGTAGGTATAACGATCGGCTTTTATCTCCGTACCCTCCTGTGTAATCCGGTAAGCAAAAACAAATTCCTGGTCGTCGATACGAATGGTTTCGCTGAAGTTATAGGTATAAAACACTAAGCCATAAATAACTGTTCCACTATTAGCGTAAGTAAAACGTGCCGGTACTTTTACTAACGAAATCTCAATTTTCTTGTTTCCCAGGTGCTTTTCCAGTTTAAACTCATTTGCTTTCTCAATTAGAATCCCGGCAAATAAATTACTGAAATACATCGTATTAATTTCACAGCTCGTATCTTTATTCCACATCCAAAAAAAGATAGCCGGAATGACAAACGATTTCCCTTTTTTCACAACTGCAACAGCATCCATTTTTGGCAACGAATCGGTATTAAGCAGCAAAGCATTTGTATTCACTGTTTTTTGCACTCTGACCTCACTACCAACTTTTCGTTCAATCAGTTGAGTTATTTTTTTATTAGTCAAACAGCTTTGTAGTACAAATACTGAAGTTAAAACAAAAATAAGTTTGAGAATTTTCGAATGCATAGGAAAATGATTTATTGAGTTGAGTTTTATTCGAGATACAAATAATCGCAGTGTATCAGGGGCTTCTGATTTTTCTTTCCTATTAGCTCGTGTGCTTTCACGCTGTCGTACTGCACTTTGCCTACGCCCAACAAATGAGCGTCATGGTCGAAAATTTTCACAATATCATCCTTTTCAAATTCGCCCTCTATTTTAACAACGCCCACCGGCAACAGACTCACCGCATTTTCGCCGATCAGCGCTTTCGCCGCATTTTCATTGACATGAATTTCTCCTTTTGCAAAACCCTGACTGTGAGCAATCCATTTTTTCACGCTCGACACTCCTTCTGTCGAGGCCACAAAACGGGTACACACCACATCTTCGTTCCTGTCCAACAACCGGATCAAGATATCGTTCGTTTTTCCATTGGCAATAATTACATCAATTCCTTCGTCGGCAATTTTACGTGCAATTGTTGTCTTTGTACCCATGCCACCACGTCCAAAAGTCGATTTTGTAGTTTGAATAAAATCCGAAATATCCTGACCTTTCTCAATCTGACGAATAACCTTCGACTCAGGATGAGCAGGTGAACCGTTATAGATTCCATCAATATTACTCAGAATAATCAAGGCTTCCATGTCCATCATCGATGCAATCAGGCCCGAAAGTTCATCATTATCGGTAAACATCAACTCCGACACCGAAACCGTATCATTTTCATTTACAATGGGTATGACATTATTTTCTAACATCACCCTCATACAATTCCGTTGATTTAAATAATGACGACGGCTTCCGAAATTTTCTTTCATCGTCAGCACCTGACCTACCGTAATTCCATGATCGCGAAACAAATCCCAATAATGATTTATCAACTTGGCTTGCCCAACGGCAGAAAAAAGCTGTCGCTGATCCACAACATCCATCTTTTTGGTAAGCCCCAATAAGCTTCGCCCCGACGCTACAGCACCCGACGAAACAATTACAATTTCAACGCCTCTTTTGTGCAATACTGCAATTTGATCCACAAGTGCCGACATACGTGTTACATCCAACGTTCCATCAGCACGTGTAAGCACATTACTTCCAATCTTTACAGTTATTTTATTGAATTTCATTTCCACTAATTTGCTCTGTTATTTATCTGTGCGGATATTCCGAAAAAACATGAAAATGCTTTCATTCGGCGTACACTATGTCCAACAAGGTAGATCCTACTGCGTAAAGCGTATTTTTATCAATATTCTCCATGGTATCATTGGTGGTATGCCAATAAGCCCCAAAGCCACTTTCGGTATTTGGGTCGTACTGTATGATATCGATACTCGGTATGTCGGTCATTTTATTTACGTACAAATGATCATCGGTTACCGCACCGCCCTGAGCGTTTACAAAATACTGACCAAAGCCAAGCTTTTCGGCCGCCGACCAAACCTTATTCACCACATGAGCCGCATAATACATCGAAATCTGTTCTTTATAAAAAGTAGCACCAGGAGCTCCAACCATATCGAGCAATATACCATATTTTGCACGATATCCTTTTACATGTGGATTTTTGCACCAATACTGCGTACCCAAACACCACGAATCTTCTGTATTTCCCTTAAAATCTGAGGGTGCTCCATAATCTTCTGCATCAAAAAAAGCAATGTCTACTCCTACATTTGGATGTTTTAAACCAAATTGTCTTGCCATTTCGAGCAAAACACCCACTCCGCTGGCACCATCATTGGCACCATCAACAGCTTGTCGATGCTTCGTCGGGTCCGGATCATTGTCACTCCACGGACGCGAATCCCAATGCGCAAAAAGCAGAATCCGATTCTCATTCTCTACATTATATGATCCGATAATATTGACAGCATTTAACCGCGTTCCATCGAAAGTGCTAAGCGTTGCCTTTTGCAGCGTCACTTCCGCTCCAAAACTTTTAAGACTTTCAGCCAAATACGTTGCACATAACACATGGGCTTTTGTGTTTGGTACCCGTGGACCAAAATCAACCTGTTGTTTCACGTATTTGTAAGCTGAATCTGCAACAAACACCGGCACAATCACCTTTTGAACATCCATAGTTGCAGTTGCTTGTGTTTTTGCCGACTTATTGCAACCCAAAAGCAGAGCAGTAAAGAACAAAAAAATGTATATTTTCTTCATATTTAGTCAAATGAACTACAAAGATATAAATAATTAGCTGTTTTCCGATAATGTTTATAACCTATCCCGCGCATTCTATATCTTTTTTACCTTTGATGTTTGACTGTTCAATTATTTTAGAAATATCATTGAATATTTTATATCTTTGCGAAATAGCAACAGTATTTAAACTGTGTTTTCTATAATTGCAAACAAAATGATTATTTCTTTTATTTTTGTTAGAAACGTCCAAAAACACATAACAGACTAATTCAATGAAAGATATCCATACGTTTAACTTTTGAGACATTAAAAAAAATATAGAAAATAGTCAAAAACAGGTTGTAAAACATGTTTTTTCACTTGTAAGCTTCGAAATTTCGCTGTTTCTTTGCAACCGTTAACTAAACAACACAATCTTTTTTATACCTTAAAAAACTAATACCTATTGAAACGCGGGACTTTGTGAAAAGTCCCGCGTTTTTTTGTATTAATACTGATAATTGCACAATTTTACAGTTGTGTGCATATTCAAGTTGCCGTTTCGATAAAAACTGTTATTTTTGCATTTACTAAAACAAATAAATAGAAAAATCACTACCATATAAATTAACTAATTAATACGCTTATGAGTTTTAAAATTGTAGTTCTTGCCAAACAAGTGCCCGACACCCGGAACGTAGGTAAAGATGCGATGAAAGCCGATGGAACGGTGAACCGTGCTGCACTTCCTGCCATTTACAACCCCGAGGATCTCAACGCACTCGAACAGGCATTGCGCTTAAAATCAAAAATCGAAGGTGCAACAGTTCATGTACTCACCATGGGACCTGCACGTGCTGCCGAAATTATTCGCGAAAGCATGTATCGTGGTGCCGATGGCGGTTACCTGTTAAGCGGACGTGAGTTCGCGGGGTCAGATACGCTGGCTACTTCGTATGCACTGGCTTGCGCCATTCGTAAAATGGGTAAAATAGACATTATTGTTTGTGGTCGTCAGGCTATTGATGGTGACACAGCACAGGTTGGTCCACAGGTTGCCGAAAAATTAGGCTTACCACAAATTACTTATGCAGAAGAAATTCTCGACTGTTCCAACAATACAATTACCGTAAAACGTCGCCTCGAACGTGGCATTGAAGTCGTAAAAGGTTCGTTGCCAATACTTGTTACAGTAAATGGCTCGGCTGCCAACTGTCGTCCACGACACGCGAAACTTACCCTCAAGTACAAACATGCTGCCACTCCTACCGAAAAACAGGAATCAGGTTCAGATTACACCGATTTGTATAGCTCACATCCTTACCTCAACATCAACGAATGGGGAGTTAGTGATATTGAACACGATATCCAGTGGTTAGGACTTTCGGGTTCACCAACCAAAGTAAAACAAATCGAAAACGTAGTATTTACTGCCAAAGAAAGTAAGCGCATGAACGCTTCGGATGTGGAAATTGAAGAT
>CAYMHE010000063.1:4742-17826 GCA_964390175.1 uncultured Paludibacter sp. | reverse complement strand
TTGACACTTCTCAGAAAAGTCTTGTTTTCGAACTTGTTTTCGAATATCAGAATTTTCTCTTTTGGGCCGGACAAAGCGGAGCGTTAACAAAACTGGAGAAACAGGACAATTCCTATGTTATCTACAAGGTAGAGCGTGATTTTGCACTGGAACAACTATACATTGATGCCCTGAATGAAATTGGATTAAACCTAAATGCCCTGGTAAAAAGAATGCCTTACAACCTCGGAGTTGAATGGTTGAATGACAACTACAAAGCTGTTGAAACTACAGGGATAGAGATTAAATTCGAAAAAAGAGACAGCGACACTCATCAGATATTTTTGGGTGAAAGAAGCATTTTCGTAGAAATGAAAGAAGAGCATGACTGGTTCGACATCAAAGGTCGGGTGAAGTTTGGCTCTTACGAAATCCCATTTATCCGCATCCTTACTTACATTCGGTTGGACAAGCACCAAATGCTGCTCCCGGGTGGCGAATACGTACAGATACCACAAGCGTGGTTCGACGAATACAAAACCATTGCCGGGCTATGCAAAATAGAAAATGGCAAAGCTGTTATAGCAAAATATCACTGCGTGGTAGCCAATACTTTGCAAAAAAAACCGACAGTAGCTTTGTCGATAAAAGACAACATGCGCCGACTGCTTGAGCAAAGCCTGGATAAAAATTTTGATTTACCTAAAAACTTTAATGGCGAACTCAGGCATTATCAGCAACAAGGCTACAACTGGATGCGTTTACTCGATGAACTATCCTTAGGTGGCTGCCTGGCCGACGACATGGGATTGGGAAAAACAATTCAAACTTTGTGTTTGATGCAGTGGATGAAAGAACAAAATGGCGGGCTCAATTTGTTGGTAGTTCCCACAAGTCTGATTTACAACTGGGAACAGGAAGCAGCAAAATTTACACCCCAAATAAAAGTACATGTTCACGCTGGTAATCAGAGAACCCGAAATGCCGAAGACTTTAAAAATGTCGATATCGTACTTGTCAGTTATGGCATTTTACGACGCGATAAACAGTTTTTAACCTCCATTCCGTTTCACTACGTTATACTGGACGAGGCTCAGGCCATCAAAAACCCGCAATCGGATACTGCGATGGCATGTCTGTCTCTTCAGGCAAAACGATTCCTCACCTTAACAGGTACACCGCTCGAAAACTCTCTGACCGATTTATGGTCGCTGGTACATTTCTTTAACCGAAACATGTTAGGTTCACAAAGTAATTTTACAAGGACCTGCAAACTCCCGGAGAAACAGGAATTGTACAGGCAGTTGCTTAAACCATTTCTTTTGCGGCGCAATAAGTCGGAAGTACTTACCGAATTACCCGAAAAATCGATCATCGTTCAGTGGTGCGACATGACAAGTGAGCAACAACAGTTCTACCGCGATATCCGCAACAGTTACCGCGATAAATTCCTCGAAAGCAAAAACAAAAACGATAAAATAAGCCCGGTGATTTTGCTCGAAGGCTTGCTCAGGTTAAGGCAAACGGCCAATCATCCACTGCTGACCGATAAAACCTATACCGATGACTCTGGCAAGTTCGAAACCGTTTGTCAAATGCTGGATGAAGTGATTGCTATCGGCGACAAGGTATTAGTGTTCAGCTCCTTTGTTGAGCATCTGAAACTTTATAAAAATTATCTCGACAGTAAACAAATAACATACTGCTATTTGGATGGAGCCACAAAAGACAGAAAGAAAGAGGTAGAGCGTTTTCAGAACGACACCGACACACAGATTTTTTTGCTTTCGCTCAAAGCCGGAGGCCTGGGTCTGAATCTTACAAGCGCCAGCTATGTATTTTTACTCGACCCCTGGTGGAATCCGGCAGCCGAAGCGCAGGCTTTCGATCGGGCGCATCGCATGGGGCAGCTCAACAAAGTTTTTGTTTATAAATTTATTAGCAGAAATACAATCGAAGAAAAAATAATCAAACTTCAGGAAGAAAAACTACAACTTTTTGACAACATGATCAACAGCGACAATGAAATACTGGCACACTTAAATGTGAACGATGTAATGAAACTCATAGAATAATCACATTCAACCAGCCGAATATCTTTTCAGAAAAATAAAAATGTAAAAAAACATCGCGTTGCTGCTTACTCACCCACCGGATGTTGAGGTGTAGGTAGAATAAGTTGCATAAATACAGCGTCCAACCATTGATCGAATTTAAAACCAACCTGCTTAAAAGTTCCTACCTCTTCGAAACCCAACTGACGATGAAGTCCGATACTTACTTTGTTTGTTGCATCAATCACCCCAATGATAGCGTGATAATCCTGCGCGACAGCGTGGTTAATAATTTCCTGAAGAAGTATCTTTCCCAGCCCCTTTCCGCGATGATCCCGATGAACATACACCGAATTCTCGATTGTATATTTATAGGCAGGTCGTAGCCTAAACTGACCATACGAACCAAATCCCAACAACCGGTTTTCGTCGTCCACAATGCCGATAACAGGGAAATTGTGTTGCTCTTTGGTGGCAAACCATACCTTCATGGTCTCCATCGTCCAGGGCTTGTAATCATACAATGCTGTTGTATTCAGAATTGCATCATTAAAAATATCGAGTATTTGAGAAGCATATTCTGAAGAGCAGGCAGTTATTTTCATATTCATCCTTCTTATTGATTTGAGTACAAAAATAACAACAAAAATCAAATAATTCACAATTTATTTATCTATCCTGCTGTAATACTTCAATTTAATATTTCACAACACACATTGACACACATCACGAGAAATCATATATTTACAATAAATTGCCATCTCTACATTGCAATTCTACAAAAAACCACTATCTTTGCAGCGTTTTTCAGCCCGTTGAATACTTCTCTCGCCGAATACAACAACACACATTATACAATTGAATATGAATTTACTGGACCAAATTTTCGAACGTGCAAAAAACAATCTGCAACGCATTGTTTTGCCCGAAGGAACGGAAATACGCACACTGAAAGCTGCCAACATTATTTTAAAAGAAAAAGCAGCCAAACTGATTTTAATTGGCAACGAAGCTGAGATTGAAAAACTGGCTGCCGAAAACAACCTGACTTACCTGCACGAAGCTACCATCGTAAATCCTGAAAAGGATGCCAACATGGAAACATATGCCAACTTGCTTTTCGAAATCCGAAAAAACAAGGGAATGACAATAGAAGAAGCCCGGAAATTAGCAAAAGATCCCTTGTATTTGGGTTGCTTAATGATTAAAAACGGTGATGCCGATGGAGAATTGGCAGGCGCTCGCAATACCACAGGAAATGTACTTCGTCCGGCTTTTCAAATAGTAAAAACCAAACCGGGCATCAGCGTGGTCTCAGGCGCTTTATTGATGTTTACACCCACTCCACAATATGGTGAAAACGGACTGCTTGTCTTTGCCGATTGTGCTGTAAATCCAAACCCAACTGCCTCAGAACTGGCCGAAATTGCAGTATCAACAGCCGAAACAGCGCGAAACATTTGTGGTTTCGAACCCAAAGTGGCCATGTTGAGCTTCTCTACCAAAGGAAGTGCAAAACATGAGTTAGTGGACAAAGTGGTGGAAGCAACCCGACTAGCAAAAGCAATGCATCCTGAACTTCAGATAGAAGGCGAACTTCAGGCTGATGCAGCGCTTGTTCCTTCCATTGGACAAAGCAAAGCACCGGGAAGTGCAATTGCAGGACATGCCAACGTATTGGTATTCCCTGATTTGCAAGCCGGAAACATTGGTTACAAAATGGTCGAACGTTTTTCGGGAGCCCAGGCAGTAGGACCAATACTACAGGGAATGGCCGCACCCATCAATGACCTCTCACGCGGCTGTTCGGTGGACGACATCGTGCATATGATCACGATTACAGCCAATCAGGCAATGAAAAAATAAGGAAGAATGCATCTCCAAAAAGATGCATTTCGACGAAATGAATATGAATAAAATTTATGCATTAAACGCAATATTATGTCAGAAGAAATAATTGAAGCAATAGAGCGATACGGACTGAGCAAGCGCAACAGAAAGCGCACGCTCTTCTCGCGCATCGGCGTAGTAGGTTGCGGAAAAGAAGGTAGCGTAATCGCTACAAGGGCAGCACTAAAAGGTCTCGAAGTGGTTTTTTTGGAACCTACCGAGGAAAGAATAAACAATGCATATGCCCGCATCGAAGAACAACTGGATAAAAAAATCCAGAACTGGGGACTTACCGAAAATGAGAAAAAAGCCATTATGGGCCGCATCACCGGCACTTTAAAATATGAAGATTTCAGTGGATGCGATTTCGTCATCGAAGCTATTCGCTACGACGACCAAACAGGCGAACGACAGGTAACGCAACGCAAAGAAGTGTTCCGTCAACTGGAAGCAGTTCTTTCTGCCCGATCGATAATAGCATCAAATGTATCCACTGTGGTGGTGACCGAACTGGCAGCTGAAATGGAACATTCGGATCGTTGCATCGGCCTGCATTTCCTTTCCAACGTTCCCGATTCACATATTATTGAAATTGTAAGAGGATTACATACTTCCGACGAAACCTTCAACAAAGTTTGTCAGTTTGCCAAAGTCATCAATCATGAATTTGTAGAAGTAATGGAATCAGCCGGCCTGGTAAGTCTTCGTCTGTTCCTGATACAACTCAACGAAGCCTGCTCCATGCTGATGGAAGGAATAGCAAACGTCGAGGACATCGACCGCGTACTTACCGTAGGATTCGGTCACCGACAAGGCGTTTTCCGTACTGCCGACCAGATTGGTATCGAAAAAATAGTAAAACTCCTCGAAAACCTTTACGAGGAATATGGTCATGTAAAATACAAACCTTCACCCATTTTACTTCGTCTTTCGCGTGCCAAACTGTACGGAATAAGCAAGAAAAAAGGTTTTTACACTTACGATGAATCAGGTAACATCATAAAATAAAAAAGAACGAAAACATGAAAATATTAGTTTTGAACTGTGGAAGTTCGTCAGTAAAATATAAATTGCTCGACATGGAGAGCAATGAAGAATTAGGTTCAGGTGGTGTTGAAAAAATCGGAATGAAAGGTTCGTTTCTGAAGCACAAACGAAAAGATGGACAAAAAGTAATGCTGAAAGGTGAAATTCTTGAACATCAAACAGCAGTTGAATATATCCTGGGCGTACTTACAAGCCAGAAACACGGCGCCGTAGAGTCGCTCGAAGAAATCAATGCAGTGGGTCATCGCGTTGTGCATGGTGGCGAAAAGTTCAATTCCAGCGTTTTAATCACCGATGATGTGATTCAAAAAATTGTGGAGTGCATCGACATCGCGCCGCTCCACAATCCACCGAATTTAGCCGGAATCAATGCCATCAACGAATTGTTGCCAAATGTACCGCAAGTAGCTGTTTTTGACACCGCCTTCCATCAAACCATGCCCGAATATGCTTACATGTATGGTATTCCCTATTCGCTTTATACTAAATATGGTATTCGTCGTTACGGTTTCCATGGCACAAGCCACCGCTACGTTTCACAACGTGCGTGCGACTTCCTTGGACTGGATTACAAAAAAACAAAAATGATTACTGCTCACATTGGTAATGGAGCATCAGTAACAGCCATCGAAAATGGCAAATCTGTCGACACTTCAATGGGCTTTACACCCATCGAAGGCTTGATGATGGGAACCCGCTCGGGCGATGTGGATCTTGGGGTGGTTACTTTCCTGATGGAAAAAGAAACAATTGGATCGGCATCAGTATCAACCCTGTTCAACAAACACAGTGGCGTACTTGGCATCTCAGGTCTTTCGTCGGACATGCGAGACATCGAAAATGCAATTGCCAATGGAAACGAACGAGCCAAACTGGCGCTTGATATGTATGAGTACCGCATTAAAAAATATATCGGATCCTACATAGCTGCGCTGAATGGAGTTGATGTGATTGTATTCACAGGTGGTGTAGGCGAAAATCAGACCGGCACACGACAGAAAGTTTGCGAAAGCCTCAGCTTTATGGGCATTAAAATAGACAAAGAGCTAAACGCAGCGAGCCGCGGAAAAGAGGTACTACTCAGCACTCCCGATTCGACTGTAAAAGTGGTGGTTATCCCTACCGACGAAGAATTTATGATTGCTTCGGACACACTTGAAATAGTAAATCAGGCAAAATAACACAAGTCAAAAAAAAGCAGAGCGGATGACATTGGAAAATTCCATTGGCATCCGCTCTTTTTTATTATGTATTTACACTAACCATCAAGAAAATAACCTTTTAAGGTTTTCAATCCCTGTCAGTTTATTTCAGATCAAACACGAATACATTTCGATATAATTTCTTCGCTTACACCTTCGGCACGTAAACGTTCGGCTATCTCAAGCATTTCTTTTTTCTTCTGAATCCCGTCAAAAAGCAACTCCGACATTTGCCTTACGCCTGTTCTCAATCGCTCTTTACCAATTTTTGTATTAAAATCGACTGCACAAAAAGCCGAACGTTTGCGATGTAAAATCAGATAATAAATCCCCGATATCATCATTGCACAGATCACATTCACATCCAGTCCGGTGCCTTTAAATTTTTGTTCGAGCATTGCCAACAGGGGCTGATTTACAACTTCGCGCAATTTGGAAGTACGGCGGGTAGTCACATTATCGTCCGATAGTTCCCAAATCAGCAACTGCTGCATCCCTTTGTTTTTCAGCAATTCCTGCACAAGCTGATCCATGATCCAGCTATACATTTCAAACTCGTTCAGATTTTTGGGAATACTTTTAGCCACGCCAGCCAGCCAATAATCGTATTTTTGGGTGTACTTGTCAAACAATTCCTCAAGATTGTTATAGCGGCGATAAAAAACCGCAGGCTCAATCTTCGCCCTCCTGGCAACACCGGTAAGGGTTACATTCGAAAATCCGAGTTCTTCTATTAAACTTCCTACCGCCTGCAAAACATCCCTCTCGATGGCTATCTTGGTACGTCGGAATCTCTTCTTTTCTACTTTTTCTTCAGACATAAGCAACGTTGCTTTTTTAAGTTGGTTATAAAACACAAAGATAAATGTTTTTCTTAATACAACACCCTTTAAGTAACTACAATTAAGATACCCAAACCACAATCCATCATCAATAAGTCAACCAATGCCATTAAAAATCGTCAAACTTCGGCCCACAGAAAACAAATACCCGCTTTCGAATGTTATTTGCGTACATTATAAACAATAAATCAGCACGGAAACGTGCATTTTTTTTCGTAATTTTGTGCTCTGATTACAACCACACGAGGAGATGCAATCAGAAAATGACAAGAAAAAACAATTATGGCAGAAGATATATTACACGAAGTAACCCAGGCCGATTACAAATACGGATTTACAACTGACATTGAAACAGATATCATCCCTGTCGGGCTCAACGAAGATGTTGTTCGCATCATTTCGGCAAAAAAAAACGAACCCGAATGGATGCTCGAATACAGATTGAAAGCATACCGCCAGTGGACGAAAATGAAAATGCCTGACTGGGCACATCTGAAAATCCCTGAAATAGATTACCAAAGCATATCCTATTACGCAGCGCCACGCACCAACGGGCCCAAAAGCCTCGACGAAGTGGATCCCGAATTGTTGAAAACATTCAACAAACTGGGCATTCCGCTCGAAGAACAAATGGCGCTCTCGGGCATTGCCGTGGATGCGGTTATGGACAGTGTTTCGGTGAAAACAACTTTCAAAGAAACGCTTGCCGAAAAGGGAATCATTTTCTGTTCGTTCAGCGAAGCGGTAGTACATCACCCCGATTTAATTCAGAAATACATGTCGTCGGTGGTGCCGGTGACTGATAACTTCTTTGCGGCGCTCAACTCAGCGGTGTTCAGCGACGGATCTTTCGTTTATATTCCCAAAGGCGTACGCTGCCCTATGGAACTGTCGACCTACTTCCGTATCAACGCTATGAATACCGGCCAGTTCGAACGCACACTCATTGTTGCCGACGAAGACAGCTACGTTTCGTACCTCGAAGGTTGCACAGCGCCTACCCGCGATGAAAATCAGTTGCATGCTGCCATCGTCGAAATTGTGGTAATGAAAAATGCAGAGGTAAAATACTCTACTGTTCAGAACTGGTATCCCGGCGACAAAGAAGGCAAAGGCGGCGTTTACAATTTTGTAACAAAACGCGGTATTTGCAAAGGCGCCAACTCCAAATTATCCTGGACGCAAGTTGAAACCGGATCGGCCATTACGTGGAAATATCCAAGCTGTATTTTGCAGGGCGACAATTCGTCAGCCGAGTTTTATTCGGTAGCCGTCACGAACCATTATCAGCAAGCCGACACGGGAACAAAAATGATTCATCTAGGCAAAAACACCCGAAGCCATATTCTCTCGAAAGGAATTTCGGCTGGTGTAAGCAATAACAGCTATCGTGGATTGGTGCGGGTAAGCCCGAACGCCAACAATGCCCGAAACTTTTCACAGTGCGATAGTTTGCTGCTTGGTGATAAATGTGGGGCTCACACTTTTCCGTACATGGAAGTGAACAACGAAACAGCCATAGTGGAACACGAAGCTACGACATCGAAAATAAGTGAAGATCAGATTTTTTATTGCAACCAACGGGGTATTTCTACCGAAGATGCTGTAGGGCTGATTGTAAACGGTTACGCCAAGGAAGTGCTGAACAAGCTACCAATGGAATTTGCCGTTGAAGCGCAAAAACTGCTTCAAATCACGCTGGAGGGCTCAGTAGGATAAAGCCCCCTAACCCCCAAAAGGGGGAATTTTAATTAGTACTGATTATTATAATAACAACAATAAAGAATATATACTTCTCACCCCCTTTGCAAACAGGAGAAGTTCCCCTTTAGGCTTCGGCGTGAGCTCAGTCGAACGGGGATCAGGGGGCAAATTATTATGCTCGAAATAAAAAATTTACACGCCAATATCAATGGCAAAGAAATATTAAAAGGATTGGACCTGACGGTAAATCCGGGTGAAATTCACGCCATCATGGGACCGAATGGTGCCGGGAAATCTACTTTGGCCTCGGTACTCACAGGGAATCCTGCTTTTGAGGTTACGCATGGCAAAGTGAACTTTCATGGCAAAGATTTATTGGATTTGGCGCCCGAAGAACGCGCGAACGAAGGCATTTTCCTTAGTTTTCAGTATCCGGTAGAAATTCCGGGAGTCAGCATGGTGAACTTTATGCGCACCGCCATCAACGAACAGCGCAAATACCGCCAACAAGAACCTATTTCGGCCACCGACTTTCTGCGCCTTATGCGCGAAAAGAAAGAATTGGTGGAAATGGACAACAAACTTACCAACCGATCAGTGAACGAAGGATTTTCGGGTGGCGAAAAGAAAAGGAATGAAATTTTCCAAATGGCTATGCTCGATCCGAGTTTGTCTATCCTCGACGAAACCGACTCAGGGCTTGATATTGATGCGCTGCGCATTGTGGCCAACGGTGTGAACAAACTGAAACGCGCAGACAACGCAACGATCGTTATCACGCATTACCAACGTCTGCTCGACTACATAGTACCCGATTTTGTTCATGTACTTTACGATGGAAGAATAGTGAAAACCGGCGACAAAAACCTGGCCCTCGAACTCGAAGAAAAAGGTTACGATTGGATTAAACAGGAAGTGGAAGCAAAATAACAGACGCTAAGAAAACACATATGTGACACTTAGCCTTACTGGCAAAAAAATGGAAAAGCAATATATCGAATTATATAAATCGCAACACGAAACAATAAAAATGCATTCGTCGCCATTGATGAATGCGGTGCGTGATGCATCTTTCGGGCTTTTTGAGGAGTTAGGTTTTCCTACTTCGAAGCTCGAAAACTACAAATATACCGACCTGACGGAGCCGCTTTCGGTTGACTACGGATTAAACCTGAACCGGGTGAAAATTCCGGTGAACCCCTACGAAGTATTCAAATGCGATGTTCCGGGAATTCACTCGTACCTTTATTTCGTACTGAACGACGGCTTTTATCCGGTGCGCGATGCCCGCAACGACGACCTGCCCGAAGGTGTGGTAATAGGCAGTCTGAAAGAAATTGCCAAAACACACCCGGAATTGGTGGAAGCATATTACGGCAAGTTAAGCACCACCAAAAAGGATGGTTTGATTGCCTTCAACGGCGCTTTTGCTCAGGATGGTTTCTTTATGTATGTACCTGAAAATGTACAACTCGACAAACCGGTTCAATTGATAAACATCATGCGCTCGGACGTGGACTTTATGGCCAACAGCCACAATTTGATCATCATCGAAAAAGGCGCTAAAGCCCAGTTGCTGGTTTGCGACCACACCATGGACGATGTGCGCTTCACCACCAACAGAGTAACCGAGGTTTTTGTAGACGAAAATGCAAGTTACGAGCATTACAAACTCGAAAATACACATATAAAAACAACGAATTTATCAACACTGCTCATCGAACAAAAAGATTCGTCGAACGTACTGACCAATGTGATGACGCTTCACAATGGCATCACACGCAACACCATCGAAATTGATGTAAACGGCGAACACTGCGAAACAACACTTTGCGGAATGGTGATTGCCGACAAAAAGCAATTGGTAGATAACTTCACGTCAGTAATTCACAACAAACCCAATTGCAACAGCAACGAACTCTTCAAGTATGTGCTTGATGACAATTCGAAAGGCGGTTTCACAGGGAAACTTTATGTGGCGCGCGATGCACAAAAAACAGCAGCATTCCAGACCAACAAAAACATATTGCTGAACCGCACTGCCAAAATGCGCACCAAACCGCAGCTCGAAATTTATGCCGACGATGTGAAATGTTCGCACGGCGCCACCATCGGGCAGCTCGACGAAAACGCAATGTTCTACATGCGTTCGCGCGGTATTCCCGAAAAGGAAGCCCGTTTGTTGCTTATGTTCGCCTTTACGGCCGATGTGATTGATAACATACGCATCGATGCATTGCAGGACCGCATGAAATTGCTCGTAGAGAAACGACTGCGTGGCGAATTGTCGAAATGCGAAGGCTGCGTCATTTGCCAGTAAGCAAGTAAGAAGGAATTATTACCATCGACAAGAAACAAACAAAGCGCAACAACAAATTGCGCTTTGTTATTTTATTTAAAAATATGCATCTTAGTTCCGACATTATCCGACAGAAATTAAGCAAGCCCCTACCCGGCCTGTCGTCGCACTTAAAACTGGCGCCACCCGAGCGGGCAAAAGAAATTGCAGGCTACCTTGCCAACCAGCAAAATGCCAAACAAAGCGCTGTAATGATTTTGCTTTTCAATGAAAACGACCGTACAAAAGTCATTCTCATCCGGCGTAGTTTTTACGTAGGGATACATGCCGGACAAATCGCCTTTCCGGGCGGACGGTACGAGGAAACCGACCCTTCGATTGAACACACCGCCCTGCGCGAAATTGAAGAAGAAATCGGGATCGGCGCCGATAAAATTGAGGTGCTGGGCCGGCTGACCGACATCTACGTTCCTCCAAGCAATTTCCTGATCAGTGTTTTCGTGGGATTCCTGAACGAAAAACCACTTTACATTGCCGACCAACGCGAAGTTGCCGAAGTGATTGAAATTGATATGGCAGACTTTTTCGCCGAAAATGTGATTCAGCAAAAGGAATTTGTAGTACCTTCGACCGCTGGTTCGGTAAATGCAGCTTATTACAATGTTGGCAACGTCGAACTTTGGGGAGCCAGCGCAATGGTTATGACAGAGTTGCTGGATGTTCTGAAAAAAGAGGAATAAACAAAGTCCCCGTATTGCCCAACAAAAAAAAACAAACCGACAATTAAAACATCAAACAAAAGAATACAATGGCCGAAAAAATACGTCTCAATAAATTTATAAGCGATAGCGGTGTCTGTTCACGTCGCGAAGCAGATAAGTACATCGAAACCGGACACGTCATGGTGAATGGCAAGCGCGCCAAAATCGGCGATATGGTGACGCCCGTTTACGACAAAGTGATGCTGAATGGCAACCCCGTGGAAGCCAAAACAGGCAACGATTTTGTATTGATGGCCTTCAACAAACCGGTAGGCATTATAAGTACCACCGAAATTGGCGTAAAAGATTCAATCATCGACTATATTGGTTATCACGAACGTATTTTCCCCATTGGCCGACTGGACAAAGATTCTCAGGGACTTATATTTCTGACAAATAACGGCGACATTGTAAATAAAATATTGCGTGCCGGCAACCATCACGAAAAGGAATATATCGTTACAGTGAACAAGCCGGTGACCGATGAATTTATTCAGCAAATGGGCAACGGCGTTCCTATTTTGGGCGAAATGACTAAAAAATGTAAGGTCGCTAAAATCTCTGTTTACGTATTTCGGATTACGCTTATTCAGGGCCTCAACCGCCAGATACGCCGGATGTGCGAATACTTTGGATACGAAGTTGTAAAACTCGAACGCGTGCGCATTATGAACATCAACATCAAAGGCATAGCTTTGGGCGAATGGCGTTTACTCACCGAGGATGAGATGACGGAGATAACAAATGCCATCGAAAAATCATCCTCCGAAGTCCGTCCGCAAAACACGAAGGAAGCCCTGCCGAAACAACAGAAAAAGCAGAAACGACAAGCGCCGAAGGTGGAGGAACCTGAAACAAAAAAAACGGCGCACCGCGCTCCGGCATCCTCAGCCGCCAAAAAAGTGATCCGCTCCAGCGTAGCCAATCCCAAAGCACGCGAGCTGCGCTCCAATTCATCCAATTCGAACAAAACCGGCACTGCCAAACACAACAAACCATCAGCCGGAAGACCCGGCAACCACCGAAGATCGAAATAAGACATTTTACAATTGAGGGCTTGACTCCAAGTCAAACCCTCAGTTATTTTCAGGTTGTTTTTACCCTTCAAAGGGCATTTACAACTAAACATTCAAACACACAAAAGGCGGATCAATTCGACCCGCCTTTTTAATTTCATATATCAATGTGCTTCATCTAAGCCCGAAGGGCTTAACTTTACGAAATTGAGTCCACAATACCACAGTTTCACGCTTCAACAATTCAACAGTTCAACGTCCGGAGACTGGAGACCGGAGACAATTCCTCA
>CAYMHE010000063.1:0-4642 GCA_964390175.1 uncultured Paludibacter sp. | reverse complement strand
TTCAACAATTCAACAGTTCAACGTCCGGAGACTGGAGACCGGAGACAATTCCTCAGTTCAACGTCCGGATACCAAAGACTCTACTTTTTATAATACCCCATAGCCTCGGGCAATACTTTTTTCATATTAGCAATACGGTTTGCGTCGGTAGGGTGAGTGCTCATAAATTCGAGCGTCGAACCCGAACCGTTGGCCGACATACGTTCCCAAAAAGCCACCGCTTCGTTGGGGTCGTAACCCGCCATGGCCATAAAAATCAATCCAAGTCGGTCGGCTTCGTACTCGTGCTTGCGCGAATAAGGCAAAATAACACCCACCTGAGCGCCCAGGCCGTAAAGCACATTGATGGTTTGGCGCGTAGCCACCGACTTATTGGACAGAAGAACATCTGTAATGGATGCGCCATATTGTGCTATCATCTGCTGGCTCATGCGCTCGTTGCTGTGCTTGGCCACTGCATGGGCAATTTCGTGACCCATCACCACTGCCATGCCAGCTTCTGTTTTTGTCATTGGCAAAATTCCTTCGTAAAAAACAACTTTACCACCGGGCATACAAAAAGCATTAACAGTTGTATCCTTCACCAAACTAAATTCCCATGCATAGTTGGCCGTATCGGCTGCAGCTCCGTTATTGATCAGAAATTTTTCTACCTCGGTAGAAATTTTAAGCCCTACTTTTCGTACCATTGCCGAGTTGCCAACATTTTTTGAAATCGGAACAGAGTCGATGAATTGTTTGTAAGCTGTAGCGCTCATCGACAATACTTCAGCATCCGACACCAAAAGCAACTGTTTGCGACCTGTAATCAGAACGCTGGAGCACGAAGCAAAAACCAAAGCGATAAATAAAAATAAAGATATTCTTTTCATAAAAATTTATATTAATTAGTGTGTGTTTTTAAGTGTCAATAATTTATCTTTGCAAAGATAAATATTCGCTTTTTAATAATAGCGCATTTCAAATAAAAAAAGTATTAGCTCGTCTGATTTGGTTACAATTTATAAATACATTTAAATGCTTAAAACAGCTCTGAGTTACTGGAAATCCATTTTATCAGTCATTATAATAGTCTACCTGTCGTTTGCTCCTCCATCCGATTTCAGGGAAATGCCAAAGGTAAATATCCCGTTTTTCGACAAAATTGTTCATGTTGCATTGTATGTATTTCTGACAATCGTTTTAATATTTGATTTTCGCAGCCACAACAAATTTAGCAAAAACAACTCCATATACATTGTGCAATGCATACTTTTCCCCATCATTATGGGAGCCTGCATCGAAATAGCACAGGACAGATGGTTTTATCCCCGCACTGCCGAATGGGTGGATTGGCTCGCCGACATTTTGGGAGTTGGCATGGCTTTAGTCATCAGTCATTTTTATAAAAGAACAATTCAAAGCCGATGAACAGCGAAACGTTGAAATACAGAATAGGAATCACGCTTATAAAAGGCATCGGGAACAACCTTGCTAAAAATCTGATTGCCTACCTGGGAAGCGAGGAAGCCGTTTTCGGCGAAAAACAACAAAACCTTGCCAAAATTCCGGGCATAGGCGAAGTGCTGTCGCGCGAAATAGTAAAGCAGGATGTGCTCCGACGTGCCGAAGAAGAAGTGGAATTTATAATTAAAAACAAAATTACGCCTTACTACTACAGCGATCGCGAATATCCTTTTCGGCTAAAAGAATGTTCGGATGCCCCTATTATGATCTACACCAAAGGAAATTGTAATCTGAATAACGGTAAATTTATTGGCATCGTAGGCACCCGTAATGCCACTGAGTATGGCAAAGAATTGTGCCGAAAACTCATCAACGATCTAGCCACCATTCAGTCGAACGCCGTCATCGTGAGCGGAATGGCTTACGGAATAGACATATGTGCCCACAAAGCCGCCCTCGACTATAATCTTCCTACAATTGGGATAGTAGGTCATGGCCTCGACCGCATCTACCCGAGCGCTCATCGGCCGGTTGCGGTGAAGATAATCGAAAACGGTATGCTCCTCACCGAATACCTGAGCAAAACCAACCCCGACAGACAGAATTTCGTGCAGCGCAACCGCATCATTGCCGGACTATGCGACGCCACCGTAGTAGTAGAATCGGCCACGCGCGGTGGCGCACTGATCACTGCCGAACTGGCCAACGATTACAACCGGGATGTATTTGCATTTCCCGGCCGTGTGGGCGATGAATGGTCGGCAGGCTGCAACGCACTGATCAGGAATAACAAGGCATCGCTCATCGAATCGGCCGCGGATATCCTTAAATTTATGAACTGGGAGCAACAAACCGATGCAAAAACAGCCTGCATTCAAACTACTTTATTTCTCGATCTTTCGGATGAGGAACAAAGCGTAGTGAGCACTTTAAGACAGGCCCCCGAAGGATTACAACTCAACGAAATGTCGATAAAACTTGAAAAACCTGTAAGTAAAATCTCGTCGATGCTATTGGAAATGGAATTCAAAGGAGTAGTGAAATGTCTGCCCGGCAATGTTTATAAAATTGTAAAGTAATACAACGGATTGAGTGGATTATCGCACCTAAGCTAAGCCGTCGCCACCCATCAATACAGCAGCCATAGGAAGTGACGGCTTCACTATGTTTTTGAGAAAAAAGATACCGTCACAACCAACACAACAGTAATTGAATACTGGTAATCGTAAACAAAAAGAAGTGTATACAAAAGACGAACTCAAACAACTGAAAAAAGAATTCTGGGAAGGATTTGGTATCTATTGCAGCCAAATTCCGGCGCTCAAGAAACGCAAAAGCAAATTCATGCTTTACAACACCAAAATGAAAGGAGTGGAACTCAAGTTCGACGCTAACCGCGATGGCGCTTTTGTTATCCTCGAAATCAATCATCCCGATGCCACAAAACGTTTCGAAATCTACGAAAAACTGGAGCTTTACAAATCAATTTTCGAAAAAGATTTTGCCGATGGACTTACCTGGGACTTTGCCCACGTTCGCGAATGTGGCACCGAGGTGTGCCGCATCTACACCCACAAGTCGGGAATCGACATTCACAGGCGCATTCAGTGGATGGAATTCTATCAATTTATGGTAAGCGAAATGCTTCAACTCGAAAAAGCTTTCAAAACTGTAAAAGAAGCCATTGAATAGGCATTTTACTGAACCGTAAGTAACAAAGCCATCAACATTTAATTAAAAAAGCTGAATCTGGGAACAGACAACAGCGTCACCTGTATAAAGCCCCGAAATTAATTTATATTAGTTTAAAAAAACTTCGTAAAACGCTTGTTTTTTTAAGTAAAATATGTATGTTTGCATACGAGAAAAAGTTGGAAAGACAAGAATAGCATAGCCTATTGTTATCAACAAGAAAAGAACTGCAAGATAAATATGATTTAAGCACTTACATTTCGAACGGATTACCGAATGTAATATGGACAACAGGTAGAAAAACTAAACAAAATATATAGTACCGATGATTGATTCAGAGGGAATTAAGCAATAACATTGCATTAAGTCTTGAGCCGAAAGCAGCTTACTTTGCACACCGGATCGAGCATTTCAACTTCTCATAAAATTTATCAATTGATTACATCTAAACAAAAATCCGGTAAAAAGTTTCGTTTACCGAACCACCGGAAAAAGACTAAGTCTGTGCAATCAACCGCACCGGCGATAAGGGAAGGTCTGTTTCAATTATGTTAAAACAAAGCGAAAATGTATCTATATAGCAGAAAAAAACAAATGACTAATTTCAAACTCAAACCCCATCCAATACCTTTTGAAGAAGGAATAGGATGAGCTTCACAATGAGCTTTATACCGCATCATTTATTTTTCAGCTAACTTATATCAATTGTTTTTTTTTACTCAATGAAAAAAATATCCCTGTTTTTGGTATCTTTTTAATCATCAGCAATTTTATCGTAGCACAGAAACGTTCGCTCGGACAATTTACGCACGATATTCCCGGGATTTTCTCCGTAATGTTATCCGGAGTAGGTCCGGCATATCTTTTTGGCGATGTAGGCGGACGTATTGAAGACAAGATATTCCTGGGAAGCACCGACTGGGATATGACCAAAACACGTTTTCTTTACTCAATAGGTTTTCGTCAGCATTTCCCTAACAATTTCGGATTAAAAGGCACTTTGGCCTACGGACAGTTTGCAGGCACCGACGAAGGCACCTCAAATCCAACGCGTGGCTACTCATTTACGTCGGACATCACCGAAATCTCTCTACAAAGCGAATACACTTTGTACGGAGGACCCTACGCCCGTCGCCACACACCAAATCTTGTGTATATTTTTGCAGGAGCAGGTATACTCAGTTATCAACCAAAACTTATTAGAGATGGTGGACCACGCCCTATCGACACTGTAAACGGCCCGGGCATCACCCCGGTAATGCCTTTTGGCATTGGCTATCAGTATAGGTTTTCTACGCGATTTTCGCTGGGAGCCGAGTTTGGCTGGCCTACACTTTTACCGATTATCTCGACTGTGTAACAACACCCAATTCGCGCAACAACGATGTGCTCTCCAACCTGAACTTCACGCTTACCTACAAGGTTTATGGCGATGTACCCGATGATAAATGCAACTGTAACTGGTGGTAATCTGGCTAAACAAATATGCGAAGAATCATCATTA
>CAYMHE010000062.1:11324-18149 GCA_964390175.1 uncultured Paludibacter sp. | reverse complement strand
GGGTCTATTCAATAAACTGTGTCAAAAGAGATAAAAAAATATAGACCAGAATATTATAATAAAACAGCCGCAAATAAAAGATATTTACGGCTGCTTATACTTATGTGAGTAAGGATATTTAATGAACTGTTTATGAAAAAAGAAAATATACCAATATGCAAATGTAATAATATGCCAATCGTAGAACTGTGGAATCGCCTACTGAGTCCGAAACTCCACCAACTCCTCAAATTTTCAATCCCGAAAGCTTTCGGGACAAATCTTCAAACTATCAATTGCCCGAAACCCGAAACCCGAAACTATTTAGCTGTTCTTTTATATTCCGAAACCAAGCATTGAAATCTGGCTATAAATTGTACTTACTAATCCGACCAACACAATGGCGATAGTACACACAACGAGACTTAATTTCACAGGAAAATCGCTCTTTATCGTTTCAATCGGATTTTCATTTTTATTGATAAACATGGCTTTCACTACTATCAGATAATAAAACAATGAAATAACAGTATTGAGGAGCGCTATAAATACCAACACGTAGAAACCTTGCTGAACGGCTGCTGAGAAAATAAAGAACTTACTGAAGAATCCGGCAAAGGGAGGAATACCAGCCAGCGAAAAGAGCGCCAGCATCATTACCACACTTAATTTAGGATTGGTTTGATAGAGTCCGTTGTAATCTTTTATGTTGATTTTTCCCGAACGGTTTTCGATGACCGAAACCACACCGAAAATGGCCAGGTTGGAGAACATATACACTAAAATATAATAAACAAGTGAGCTCATACCTATAGCTGTTCCGCTAATGACACCCAACAAAATGTAACCTGCCTGCGAAATAGACGAGAAAGCCAGAAAGCGCTTCAGATTTTGCTGACGAATGGCAAAAACGTTGGCCAGCGTAATGCTGATGACGATAATGCCGTAAAGCATTGCCTGCCATTGATCCACCATATTGCCAAATACTTTTATAAATATTGTGAACAACACAAACACAGCCGAACCTTTTGAGATGACCGAAAGATAGGAAGTGATACTTGTGGGAGCTCCTTCGTAAACATCGGGTGTCCAGAGGTGAAAAGGCACAAGCGATATTTTAAAAAACAATCCCACCGAAAAGAACACCAGGGCCATAAGTTGAAGCGGACCGCCGGTGAGCAGTACTGCCAAATCGTTGAAATATAAAGTTCCGGTAGCGCCATAAATCATCGACATACCAAACAGCGATATTCCCGAAGCAAAAACAGAACTCAGAATATACTTTGCACCAGCTTCGGCCGATTTGTGATTGTATTTATTAAATGCCACCAGGGTAGCCATAGGAATAGCAGCTGTCTCGATACCGATAAAGAACAAGAGAAAATGTCCGGCCGACATCATCAAATACATTCCGAGCAAAGTAGAAAGTGTAAGGAAATAGAATTCGCCCCTGCGCACAATACTTTCTTCGCCATTGAGCCAGTGATGCGCCTGCAGAAAAATAATGATTGTTCCTACGTTCAAAATTGTTTTTACATAAGTAAGCATTGGAACATAGTTGTACATTCCGCCTGCTATTTCGAAGGGATTACGTGGTACACAGTTGAGTAAGGTATGTACCGAAAACAGAACAATAGCCACAGGCTGAAAATAACGAAGGCTCTTTTCTCCACCAAAAATATCGTAGATCAAAAGTATCACTATCACTGCCAGCAGCGAAAGTTCGTCGTGTAATTGTAGAAAACTTATATAGTCCATATTGATAATATTCAATTTTATCAGTTACGATTTACAATTCAATGTAATTACTTTTTCTAAATGCTAAGCCGGCGCTTATCTTAATAAATTATTCACTACCGGCATCAAGCTATCGTGTATCATATTCGATATCCACAAGGGTAGTGAGCCTAAGGCAACAATAGCAATAATCAGCGTTACCACCGAAATGCGTTCCCACCAGGTAGCGTCGGTAAGCTCTTCGTGATGCGGATCCTGAACTTTACCAAACAGAATTTTACCTACCACACGCAGAATATAAACCGCTGTAATTACAATGGATGAAGCGGCAACTATCGTCAGCACGCGATGGAAAGTGTCGGTTTCCTGAAATGAACCAACGAAAATTGTCATTTCGGCCACAAACCCACTTAAGCCGGGTAAACCTAAAGAAGCCAAACCGGCAATTACATAACTGACGCCCAAAAAAGGCAATATTTTCATTAAACCACCCATTTGAGTAATCAAACGCGTATGAGTTCGTCCGTAAATCATACCGATCAGAGCAAAAAACAATGCTGTCATTAATCCGTGCGAAAGCATTTGCATAACGGCGCCTGTCATGGCCGTTTCGTTCATCATCAATATGGCAAAAAGCACCAATCCACAGTGACTTACCGACGAATAAGCATTGATATATTTCAGGTCGGTTTGCACAACGGCCGAGAAAGCGCCGTAAACCACACTGATACCTGTAAGAATTAAGAAAATCCAGGCCATTTCGTGCGCCGCTTCTGGCATCAGATACATTGCCACGCGGAAAGCACCATATCCACCCAGTTTCATCAACACACCTGCATGAAGCATCGATACAGCAGTAGGCGCTGAAGCATGACCATCGGGCGACCATGTATGGAAAGGAAACAAAGCGCCCAACACACCAAAGCCCATAAAGGTGAGTGGAAATAAATAATATTGTGCCGAGAGTGGAATTGTTTTTTGTGCAATATCAAGGATATTCATACTTTCAGCTCCTGAGAAATAATAAATTCCTAAAATACCAACAAGTAATAATGCCGAACCTCCCATCAACATCAAAGTTAGTTTCATGGCTGCATATTCCTTTTTGCCTGTTCCCCAAATACCAATGAGCAGGTACATCGGGATCAATGCAATCTCGTAGAACATAAACATTGTGAACAAGTCGATGGAAATAAAGAACCCGTACACCCCTATAGAAAGCAGGCAAAACCACAGAAAAAATTCCTTCGGAAGCGGATCGATGCGCCACGAAGCAAAAACACCTGTAAATACTATGACAGAAGTAAGCAAAAGCATAGCCACCGACACCCCATCAACGCCCACCGAATAATGGATATTGAAAGCAGCATACCAAACTACATCGGCACGAAAAAGCATCTCGGCCACATTCCCCGAAGCACGTTCGGCAAGATACATATAGGTTAGTATTGCCGAAAACGCAAGCAAGATAGTAACTCCTGTAGCCGCAATAAAATTGATCTGACCACGGTTCTTAGCAAAGAACAACGCTATCATCATCAAAAGAGGAATAAGTACGAAAATAGATAAGAAATTCATATCTTGTAAAATTTACGATTCACAATTACATAAACAGCGATTAAACAAATATCACCAACGCGGCTATCATAATAGCTCCCAGCAAAATAACGAAAGCATAATGCTGCACTTCGCCCGACTGGAATCCTTTAATGCGTCTCGAAGTCCATTGAGTAACATTGGCAAATCCATTCATGGTGGCATCAATCACATGACGGTCGAACCAGGCAATGGGAGTTGATATATTATTGAATATAACTTTTTTGGTAATAAACATATACACTTCGTCTACATAAAAACGGTGACTTGCCGCCTTGTGCAAGCCCGAAAAGGTAGTAGCAAGTTTCGCCGGAGTTTTGCTGTCCTTCATATAGAATACGGTGGCCAAAGCAATTGATAAGAGCGCAACAACAACGCTTATGGTGGCCGTTGTCATATCCAGCTCGCTGTGGAATGCTACACCATCACTGCTTACAAAATTGCCAAAAGGAATGGCCCAGCCGGCAAAAACAGTTACAGTTGCCAAAAATATCAATGGAAAGAGCATTGCAAATGGCGATTCGTGAGGAGTGTGATCATGTTTGTGTTCTTTTCCCCAGAAAATATTATAATACAAACGGAACATATAAAATGCAGTCAGACCAGCTGTAAAAGTCATCAACGCTCCGAAATAAGGATTAAAATTGAAAACAGCAGTCAGAATTTCGTCCTTACTGAAAAATCCCGAAAACGGAGGAATACCCGCAATGGCCAGACAAGCAATAAGGAATGTCCAGTGGGTAAACGGCATATATTTTCGCAGGCCGCCCATTTTGCTCATTTCGTTGCTGTGAACGGCATGAATAATAGAACCGGCTCCCAGGAACAATAAAGCTTTAAACATGGCATGCGTAAAGAGGTGGAACATTCCGGCCATATAGCCGAGTCCTTCTTCTCCACCCATTTTGGAAACGCCCAAAGCCACCATCATAAATCCGATTTGCGAAATTGTAGAGAACGCGAGTACACGTTTAATATCGGTTTGTACGCACGCAATTACAGCAGCAAAGAGCGAAGTAAATGCGCCTACATAAGCAATGCCGTGTAATACATCCGGAGCATACAAAATATAAACAGGGAAAAGCCGTGCCACCAGATAAACCCCTGCAACCACCATAGTGGCAGCATGAATCAATGCCGAAACAGGCGTAGGGCCTTCCATGGCATCGGGCAACCAAATGTGCAAAGGAAACATGGCCGACTTACCGGCGCCACCAATAAAAATAAGCGCCATTGCCCAGCTCATCACCGAAATTCCCATAAACGAAACGCCTGCGGTGCTTGCAAAAACACTGGCATCGCCCGAAGTCAAAATTCCGAAATCAAATGTTTTTGTATAAAACGAAAGGAACAAAATACCGATCAGGAAAAACAAATCGGCAAAACGGGTGACAATAAATGCCTTTTTCGAAGCAGCAACGGCTTCGGGCTTAGTATAATAAAATCCGATCAACAAATATGATGAAACACCCACCAACTCCCAGAAAATATACATTTGGAAGATATTGGTAGCCAATACAAGTCCTAACATCGAGAAAGTAAAGAGTGAAAGGAAAGCATAATAACGTTCGAATCCTTTTTCACCTTTCATGTAACCAAGGCTATAGATGTGCACCATCAACGAAACCGTTGAAATAACCACCAGCATCATTACCGAAATAGGATCGAGTAAAATACCAAGGTTAATGTGTAGGCTATCAGTAAATCTGAGCCACTCCGCCTGAAATGGTATTATTTCCTGATAAGTGCCACTGATATCGGCCGAGCTGAAATACATCCATGCCGTGTAATACGAAAGCAAAGTTACGATACCCAGAACAGTAGTTCCAATAGTTCCGGCCACTTTGGGTTTCCATTTGGTATCCATCAGTCCCAGCACCACAAAGCTCAACAATGGTAGGATTAATATTAATAATGTATATTGCATCTTTTCTGATTTACAATTTTAAAATTTTCTTTTGATAGTAATCAACAATTTATTTCGACACCTCTGTATTTTCTGCAACTTCGGCAGGTTCCTGAAGTTCATTCAGACTATCCACTTCCACATGGCCCAGGTTGCGATAGATATTGATAACAATAGCAATGGCAACAGCAGTTTCGCAAGCTGAAATAGCAATAGTGAAAAGAGCAAAAAAGAATCCTTCCATATTTTCGGGATAGAGATAACGGTTGAAAACCGCAAAATTTATATCTATCGAATTCAATATTAATTCTATAGAAATCAGAATCATCAAAAGACTTTTACGGGAAAGGAAACCATAAACCCCCGAAAAGAACATAATCAAACTTACTACCATGTAGGCTTCCAACGGTACGATACCCGAAAAGAAGTTTGTAAAAATGTCACCCATTTTAATTTTCTATTTTATTATTTACAAATAAATTATCTTACGATCGTTTGCGGGCAATCATGATAGCACCCACAATACAAGCTAAAAGCAGAATACTCACGGCTTCGAATGCCAGCATGTACTGAAACTTGCCTGTTCCCATCAGCGTCATACCTATATGTTTTGTATCAATTTCGGTTTGTTCCACCAAAGTGTATACTTTCTTGATATTGCTGAAGATAATAACACCACAAAACAAAGCCCCGACAATTGACAATACAATGGCTAATGTGCGCTGCTTCAACGATTCTGGCGTAATGCGATCGCCCGGTTTCTGCGTCAGCAAAATAGCAAAGATAAAAAGCACCATAATACCACCGGCATACACTGCTGTCTGAACAGCAAACAAATAGGTGTAACCCAATAAAAGATACAAGCCAGCAGTTGCCAGAAGTACGAATAACAAGTAAGTAGCCGAACGAATCAAACGTCCTGAGGTGACTGCCATCACTGAAAATACAGCAATAATCAGCGCTAAAATGTAAAATATAATTTGTTGTGCCATAGAATAATGTGCCTATATGCTAATTTGAAGATATGCCAATTTGAAAATAACTGAGTATAATCGTTTTTAAATTAAGAGTCCAACTCAATTAACCTGATTCACCGGTCCTTTTGGCGAAGCTTGCGGAGCTGCTTTTTTCTCCCTCAACTTCGATCCTTCGTGATTGAGTTGATGCACCATATTTTTACGTGTAAAAGCTGCATTTTCAAAATGATTTGTGAACACAATCGCATCCGAAGGACAGGTAATTACACATAAATTACAGAATGTACACATGCCCAGATCGAAAATATGCTTGTCCAGAATTTTCTTCTTCTTTCCATCTTCGGTTTCAATCATTTTTGAAATCACCTGAATAGTTCCGTTCGGACAATTCATTTGGCAGATACCACAAGAAGTACAGGCATGTTCGTTGTTTTCGTCGTGTGGCATAATGAGTTCTCCTCTGAAACGCTCCGAAATAACCAATGTATCCCTGTTTTCGGGATATTGCTGCGTTACTTTCTTCGTCCAGAGTTCCTTCCATGTCACCGACAAACCGGTAAGCAATGAATTAACCCCTCCGAATAAATCATGTAAGTATTGTGTAAATGATCTCATTTCTTTCTTATCTTT
>CAYMHE010000062.1:0-11224 GCA_964390175.1 uncultured Paludibacter sp. | reverse complement strand
CTCCGAATAAATCATGTAAGTATTGTGTAAATGATCTCATTTCTTTCTTATCTTTTATCTTTATTCTTTTTGTCTTTGATCTTTTATCTAAGTCTGTAGACCGTGGACTATAGACCTTTGACTTTCGTCTTTTGTCTTTGTTCTTTGTTCTTTTGTCTAAAGTCTGTAGACCGTGGACTATAGACCTTTGACTTTCGTCTTTCGTCTTTCGTCTTTTGTCTTTATTCTGTTTAAAAAATATCCGTCAATGTCAAACCGGTTAATACTAAAATCACCATTACCAGAATATTTACCAGGTTGATTGGCAGAAGGTATTTCCATTCAAGGTTGAGCAACTGGTCGATACGCAAACGCGGGAAAGACCAACGCACCCACAAACTAAGAAAAATCATGACCGACACTTTGCCTAAAAACCACAGATACGAAGGAATATACCACATTAACTGGTTAAATCCATCCCAACCGCTGATTTGCAAAGGTAACCAACCACCCAGAAAAACTGTAGTGGCAATGGAAGCAATAATAAACATATTGAGGTATTCGGCCAGGTAAAAGAATCCAAACTGGAGACCTGAATACTCGGTATGATAACCTGCTGTAAGTTCCGATTCTGCTTCGGGTAAATCGAACGGACCACGATTGGTTTCGGCATGACCTGAAATAAGGTAGATTACAAAAGCCACGATTGAAGAAATATGTCCGTTGAAAATATTCCAGCAATAAGTCTGACTTTCAATCATTGCGCTGAATTGCATAGTTCCCGAAAGTACTACCATAGTCATCAACGCGAAACCGGCCGAAAGCTCATAGCTTACAAACTGCGCTCCACTTCGCATAGCTCCAATCATAGAATACTTGTTGTTACTGGACCATCCAGCCAGCAAAACTCCGATAATACCAAGCGAAGAAACCGCAGTAACATAAAACACACCAATATTAAAATCGATGGCATGTAAACTTTTACCAAAAGGAATGGCGCCAAAGGTAAGCATCGAAGCCACAATCATGAAAAACGGAGCAGCATAAAACAGAAACTTATCCACTTTATTGATATGGATAATTTCTTTTATCAGAATTTTAAGTACATCCGCCACCGTTTGGAAAATACCATACTTCCCTACCCTGTTCGGACCGACACGTGCCTGAAAGAATGCCGTAATTTTACGTTCGACATATATTAAAATCATGGCAAAAACAGCATAAGCTGCCAGCAAAGCCACGCCTACTAGAATCAGTTCAATAAAGATAGCCCAGAACTCAGGTAAGTTTTCTGTCAAAACGGAATTGATCCAGCTTGTCAGATTCGTAAATTCTAAAGGTTGAGAATAACTTTGAAACATATATTTTTCTCTTCGTACAATTTAAAATTGCAAATAGTAAATAGTAAATATATAAATGCTAAATGGATTTATCTGTCGATATCCGGAATTACATAATCCATCGAACCGCCAATACCAATGAAATCCGATATTTTTTCGTTCTTACAGATCAGTGGCATCACCGATACCAATGCCATAGAGGGCGAACGGAACTTCATACGATAAGGCGTTTTGTCGCCGCGACTTTCGATATACACTCCGAATAAACCCTTACCGGCTTCAACTCCCTGAAAATATTCACCTTCGGGAAGTTTTATAATGGCTTTGGTTTTAGCACAATGATCACCTTCAGGAATATTGTCGATCAGTTGTTCAATTATTTTGAGCGATTCCTCTATTTCGTCGAGCCTGTTCATATATCGTGCATATGAATCGCCTTCGCTACGGATAATTTCTTTGAAATCTACTTTATCGTAAAGCGCGTAGGGTTGATATTTTCGAACATCGCATGACCAACTTGAAGCGCGTCCGGCAGGTCCGGTAACGGCATAACTAACAGCATCGGCAGTTTGTAACTTTCCAATACCTACCATACGTCCCAGAGCAATTACATTGTGCGAGAAGAAACGGTCGTATTCCTTTAATTTTTCGCGCATGTAAGGAATAAATGCCTTTACATCTTTCTGAAAATCATTGTAGATATCGAACATTACACCACCAATCACATTCTGATTGATAATCAAACGTCCTCCACATGTTTTATCAAAAATATCGAGGATATGCTCACGTTCGCGCATACCATATATAAAAGCAGTAGTAGCGCCTAAATCGTTGGTTTGAGCCGACCATGCCAGCAGGTGCGAACTGATGCGGTTCAATTCATCCATAATGGTACGAATGTACTGAGCACGTTCGGGGACTTCAATTCCTCCGGCTTTCTCCACACACATACAAAGCGCATGACGGTTAATGTTGGCCGACAAGTAATCCAATCGGTCGGTAAAGTGAAGCGTTTGCGGATAGGTCATACCCTCGCACAATTTTTCGATGCCACGGTGAATATAACCACTGTGTACATCTATCTTTTTTACAATTTCACCATCCAAAGCCGTACGAAAATGCATTACTCCGTGGGTGGAAGGATGCTGAGGGCCTATATTTATAATATAATCGTCCGGTTCAAATATATTTACAATTTCTTCTTTCAGTCCATCGGCTGTTTCCATTATGCGTGGAGCAGTGTCGATCATTTCGCGACTGATGATAGAAACGGGATTTAATTCAGGATTTGCATCATAATCTTTGCGCATAGGAAATCCAACCCAATCGTCGTTTAAAAGAAAACGACGCATGTCAGGATTATTGATAAACCTGATGCCGTACATGGCAAACACTTCGCGTTCGTTGAAATGAGCAGTTTCGTATAAATCGGTAATGGAGTAAAGGAGCGGATTTTCGCGATCGGATGTTCCGGTTTTTACAATAAGTTCCTTTGAAGGATCTTTGGAAGAGGAAAGTAAATAAATAACGCCGAGCTTTTCGCCCCAGTCCATTCCTATCAGGTAAACGAGATAATCAAATGGCAGTTCCTTGTTGTCATGGAGCGTTTTTAATAACGGATGCAGGTCCTTAGGTTCAACCGTTATCGTGAGTTTTTCTTTATCGTCGAATACAGCTTCTTTAATTGTATCCTTTATGATCTGTTTTATTTTTTCCATTTGAATTTCTATTTTCCTTCTACGCGTTCGGGTTTCTTGAGGAATTGTTCTACTTTAATTTTACGTTGCAATTGCATTAATCCGTAAAACAAAGATTCAGGACGGGGCGGACAGCCGGGCACATAAACATCCACAGGGATGATGGTATCAACGCCTTTTACTACGTGATACGAATTAATAAATGGACCGCCTGAAATAGCACATCCACCCATGGCCAGCACATATTTAGGTTCGGCCATCTGATCGTACACACGTTTGATAAGCGGAGCCATTTTGTGAACAATAGTACCCGAAACCACCATAAGGTCGGCCTGACGCGGACTGTTACGGGTAACCTCCATACCGAAACGGGAAATATCGTGATGCGCAGCAGCTGATGCCATAAACTCGATACCACAACAACTGGTGGCAAAAATAAGTGGCCAGATAGAATTGGATCTACCCCAGTTGATCATATCGTCGAGCGTACTGATAACAACATTTACACCGTTGGCTTTCAGTTCTTCGATATAGTTTTCGAGGTATTCGTTATCATTGAATTCCTCATTCGGAATACCTTTTATGTGTATATTTTTTACTTCCATTTTAACACTCCTTTTCTCCATGCGTAGGCTAGTCCAAGCCCGAGGATTGATAAGAAAAATAAAATACTGGTCAAACCCGGCACACCAAGTTCACGCACAATAGTAGCCCACGGAAACAAAAAAATTGCCTCCACATCGAACATCAAGTAAAGAATTGCGTAAAGATAATAACCGGCTTTGAATTGCATCCACGAAGTTCCGTGGGTTGGAATTCCGCATTCATAGGGTTCGCCCTTCTGGGGGTTGAACGATTTTGGGGATAATAAAATAGCCATTCCCAGTCCACCAACTACCAATATAATCCCTGTCAGAAATACTGTTAAAAACAGTGACAAATTACTCATAACACCTTTTTTGAATTTATAGCTCAAAAAAACGCTGCAAAGGAACTACAAAAATTTGAATCCTTATTCTTTTTTTGCAATTATTTTTCACCTTATTTCTTATTCCCAATGTCATATGCTTCGCTCATTTATTTGGTATTAATCTGCTGATATAATGACATAAAAAATTATAAATATTTATTTATTCTGTATTTTATAAAAACCTGTTATGCTTTTTTAACCTTTTATCTATTTCGTGCTATCAGCGAAAAAAAAACATTCGAACAGGCTGTTTACACATAAAATCTCAAAACGGGCTTACTAATTGCCGAAAAAGAAATAAAAAGTATTATTTTTGCGCAAAATAAATGCGAATTAAAAGCAAAATACTAATTCAGGTTACAAACCGACAATACATTTATATGTTTAAAAATCTGTTTATAAAGAAAACTTTATTCGAACTTGAAGCTGAGGCACAGCAGAATAATTCATTAAAACGGCATCTTACTGCTATGAATCTTGTATTGCTTGGTATAGGCTGTGTAATCGGTGCAGGGATATTTGTACTCACCGGTTCGGCTGCTGCCATGTATGCAGGCCCTGCCGTTGCCATTTCATTTGCCATATCGGCTGTAGGTTGCATGTTTGCCGGACTTTGTTATGCCGAGTTTGCTTCTATGATTCCAATATCAGGAAGCGCTTATACTTATGGCTACGCTACAATGGGTGAGTTTATTGCATGGATCATCGGTTGGGATTTAATTTTGGAGTACCTTTTCGGTTCGGCCACTGTGGCTGTAGGCTGGAGCGGATATGTAGTAAGTTTGTTCGAATACTTTAATATACATTTACCTGCTTCCATCAGCCAAAGTCCTTTTATCTTCGATGCCAACGGTTGGCGAACTTCTGGTGCTATTATTAATTTTCCGGCAATATTTATAGTTGGAATAATGACGACATTATTAATTGTCGGAATTAAAGAATCAGCTAAACTCAACAATATCATTGTAATTATTAAAGTTGCAGTGATTCTTTTATTTATTGGTTTTGGCATTTCGCACATCGAAGTAAGCAACTGGACTCCTTTTATTCCCGAAAACACAGGAACGTGGGGACATTTCGGTTGGTCGGGCATCCTTACAGCTTCGGGCGTTATCTTTTTTGCATACATTGGCTTCGATGCTGTATCCACCGCTTCGCAGGAAGCTATCAACCCAAAGCGTGATATGCCAATAGGTATCCTAGTTTCGCTGGCAGTGTGCACAATATTATATATTGCTGTAAGTCTTACGCTTACAGGAATTGTAAATTACAAAGATTTGAATGTACCGGCACCCATAGCCATTGCCATTGATAAATTCGGGCCCAACCTACTTTGGCTAAGTCCGATCGTGAAAATGGGTGCTATTGCAGGTTTAAGCTCGGTAGTCCTCGTTTTACTAATGGGACAATCGCGTATTTTTTACATTATGGCGCACGATGGTCTGCTCTGGAAAAGTTTTGCAAAAGTACACCCAAAATTCAAAACGCCACATAATGCCACTATAGTTACAGGATTGTTTTCAGCATTTTTTGCCGGATTTTTCCCTATCGGATTGCTGGGCGAATTGGTTTCCATCGGCACTTTATTTGCCTTCATAATCGTATGTTTAGGCATCATTGTACTCCGAAAAACTGAACCAAATGCTCCCCGTGGGTTTCGCACTCCGTGGGTACCTTTAGTGCCTGTTATGGGCGCATTCATTTGTATTATCGAAATGGCATCGCTCCCACTCGACACCTGGGTACGACTTCTGGTTTGGATGGCTATAGGTTTTGTTATTTACTTTACATATGGCAGAAAGCACAGCAAAGCAAGGCAAAATTCAAAGCAATAAAAAATAAGATCTTCTCATTTAGTTGGCTGTGGAAACCCGAGGTGTGCACAAATAAATTCAAAAATTTGTTTTTTCAATAAGTGAATACATACTTTTAACTAATGATACTATTACCAGTTCATAAATATTCTGTCCTGGAAGAACAGATCAAAGAAGTGCAGAGAAACGTACTTTTTGCACGTTCTGTGGTTGAAAAACACTTAAGCGGAATTATTTATGTAGATAATGTAAATGAGCCCCGTACCTCACTTATTGCTCATCCTTATGGCATGTTGCTGCTTATGGGCGACTCCAACAACATTGAATTCAATGATCGTTTCAAATCTTATGCATTCAACACAGCAAAAATCAGAGCTAAACATGAATGGCTGATCACTTCTTCGCCCGAATGGGATAATGTATTGACCGACCTGTTTGGCGATTCACTCATCAAAGCGTCGGAAAATTCCGGGAAAGAAGCAAGTGGAAAAATTGAATTAAACGGACGACAGAATTTCAGTTTCAATGTACAGAAATACGCTCAGTTTGAAAAAAGAACAATCCCGGAACACGATTTGATTGTGAAAACAGATGCAGTTCTTTTTGAACAAATGACCGGAAGCGTTATTCCTCAGAAGTTCTGGGATAACGCCAAAGATTTTGAAGCCAGTGGAAGCGGATATACATTGCTGCATAATGGAGAAATCGCAGCCACAGCATTTTCAGCATTTGTACACGAAAACAGGCTTGAAATCGGAATTGAAACCGTAGAAAAATACCGCGGCAACGGATATGCTGAATTAGTCTGCTGTAAACTGATTGATAAATGTTTAGAAAGCGGATTAGTTCCTGTATGGTCTTGTCGGTCCGAGAATACTGCATCGGTTCATCTGGCCCGAAAATTGGGATTTGAAACCACAATATCGTTTCCATTCTATCGACTAAGTGATTAAAATATATAGAACAAAAAAACTTCAGTTCAGGGCAATTTTCAATAATTTATAAAAGCCAATAAAGTGATTTTTTTAACAAAAAAAACGCTTTATTGGCTTTAGAATGCTGTTTTTAAAGCAAATCACATCCACCCGGCCTTTTCAAGATCGTTTACTATGGTATCCATCAATGCATTAATTTCCTCATCGGGCGCTTTATCCATTGTATTTTCTCTGTACCATTTTACAATTTCCTTAGCACCCTCTCTGAATTGAATTTGTGGATTAAAGTCGGGAACAAAACTGCGTATTTTAGCATTATCGAAAATCATGCTATGGGTTTTATCGCCCAACAAACTATCACCAATGCGCTTGTTGTAACGGGCAATCACTGTCGACGGTGCATATACCAACTGCGCCTGTACACCCAACTCCTCAGCAAGTATTTTGTAGATAGTATTCCACGAAAGCCATTCATCCGAAGTAATATGAAAGACATTGTTGATAGCTTCTTTGTTACCAAACAAACCCACCAGGCCTACAGCAAAATCTTTGTGATGTGTCAGGGTCCACACCGAGGATCCATCGCCATGAACGACCACAGGCAAACCCTTCAACATACGGTGCAAAACAGTATAACCGCCTTCGAGTGGTATCAGCGTCTTGCTGTAAGTATGCGAAGGACGCACAATAGAATAAGGAAAACCATTTTTTGTATAATTTTCACGAAGTAGTTGCTCGCAGGCAATTTTCTTTTGTGAATACTCCCAAACAGGATTATAGGCCGGCGTTTCCTCTGTCACGGGCAGGCTTTCGGGTGGCGTTTGGTACACCGAAGCCGAACTTATAAACACAAACTGATCTGTTTTACCATTAAACAAATCAATATCTGCCTGTATATGTTCAGGTTCAAAAGCAATAAAATCGACAACAACATCGAACCGATGATCTTCGATGGCTTTCCTTGCTTCTTCTACATTTCGAATATCAGCAATAATTGTTTTAGCGCCAACAACACTATGAACCCCGGCACTTTTACCTCTGTTCAAATGATATAAATCAATGCCACGACGAATGGCCAACTCCGAACATGCCGAACTTATGTTTCCAGTTCCTCCGATAAACAATACTTTCATCATTTATTTAAATTTTAGCGATTATCAATGGCAGTAGTTTTCTATTTCATTGCTATTTAGCTCCATAAAACCTCAATTACATAAAGATACGTGTTGAGTTCTGAACTAATTTTTCGGTTCTTTATTCCAACAAGTAATATACAGAAACGGTTCAACTTATTCTGCTGTATTCTTCTGATCGTCAAAAAGCATGCGTTCAATGTCTTTTGTAAGATGTTTTTTTTGCTTGTTGTTATACTTGATGGCACTTTTATACGATCCGAATATATTAGCTGTATAGAAACTTAAAGCCACAGATCCCAAAAGAACACTACTACCATTAAAACCTTTATTTTTAACCGATTGGTAGGTAAACCATGCAAAAGACGAAGTTATAAGAAAAGCATAGGCACCGTCTTTCCATTGATTTGTATAAATTTTGCCGGAGCCGGGTACAATTCCGGAGAGAAAGGCGGCAAGATAGGGACTTTTAGTACTGAGTTCAGTTCCTTTGGTCGAAATACGATATAAATCATCAAGTTTTGCCGTCGAGGGTTGGGACAAAAGGTAATCTTCCGAAAGTTTTTTAGCCTCACTCCATCTATATTGCATCAGCAAGGTTCCCAATTGATATTCAATCTTTCGTGAAGGCTCTATTGTTTTGTTTTGAGTTAAAAACCGGCTACAATCCTCATAATCTTGATCGAGGAACAATATTCTGAAGTTTTCGAGTGCCACTACTTCAGGAGCATTGAATTGAAGCTCCGGAAAAAATCTATCTAAATTCAGTTTTGCCGTTTTAAAATCATTCATCAAGCGATAGGACTGTATCAACCTTAGTTTGGCCAGCGTATCATTGGGCGCTAAAAAGCAAATCCTTTCATACTCAATTGATGAAAATTTATACTGCTGGTTATCAAAAAGATAATCGGCATATTTTTTTGAATTTGAATAATCAAGTAAGTCCTGCCCTGCTGATTTATTCACAGTAATAAGCAGAAGGAAAACACAAAATAAATATCTTTTAAAGTGAGTCATCGTACTTTTGTGTAATTTCATTGTATTGATAATCATGCTTATGAGCAAATGAATGACATCTGAGCAACCTGTCGAGTCCATCTAAAAAACCAGTAATAACTCCGTTTTGCTTTATGGTCTCCATCATATAAACCGAACAGGATGGATTAAAAACGCAGGCATCAACATCCTGCGAAGATAAAAAAGATTTATAGAACAAAAAAGATGAAGATATTAATAACGGTATTTCCCGTTCGGAATTCAGAGCATAGTGTTGATAGTTCTTTTTATTGTCGTGAGCTTCAAAAGGCGGCATAAGTTCTTCATTGACGGGAAAAACAGCCAAAATATCCTGAACAAAATGATACTGATTTATCTTTTTCTTTTCTTTGGCAAACCTATTGGCATGAAGAATGCCACCAACATAATACCTCGAAAGAAAAGGGGCAATGAAGATATTGAATGCAGGTAAATGATAGCCCAGAATACCCAGTCCGGTAAGAAGAACGATTGAGTTGAACCCGCTGAAGTAGTTGCCGGTATAAAGTTGCCCACTTCCGGGAACAACAATACTCATGAGTGTAGCCCATGCTGCCGAAGGTTGTTTTAAATTCTTCCGACGGTCGGATAATAATTGCAACTCTGAGCGCCTGAGCGTATCGGTGGGTAATATGGCTTTGTCAAACAACTGAAATGCCTCATCATACTTTTCGATGCCAAAATAACAAATTCCCTGAAGAAAGTTCCTTCTCAATTCAAAATTCTCACTTGAATCTGATTTTAGTTCTTCGAGCTTCAACAAAGCATATCCATAATTTTGTTCCAGAATATAACACATTACTTTTCGGAACCTACTGTCTGTGCTGTCAGTCACAGTCACTGAATAATACAATGCACTGTCGCAATAAGCTTTCGCTGTTCCAAACTCCTTCAGCGCCATCAAGCAGTCAGCAATTTTGGTACTTAGCATTTGCTTTTTATCTCTGTCCGAAAAAAAGTAAGCACGCTGATATTCATTTTGGGCAACAAGGAAATTTTGTTTAGCATACAAGGAATCGCCAAAACTGATTACCATATTAATATTTTGAGCAAAAGAATCCGGAACGATCAAAAGCATCAAAAACGAACAAAAAGTATCTAAATACAGATGTTTAAATTTTCTCAATTCCTTTTGATTTTTAGCTAATGGACAGTTATAAGGTAGTTCCGAAGAGGGGAAGCATCCGGCGTCGGAAAAACGAAAAAACGGATCATAGATTCCGTTTAAAAATCTATGATCCGCTTTTTATTAGAAGCGGTAGGACAATGTGAGGTTGTTGATAGCCGGGCTTTGAGCCGTCAAACGATCTGTTGTAATATTTAGCTGCAACCTATCCAACAGCGAAGTGTTATTTTTCAGATAAACAATTTGTTCACGATCCGTCAAAGTACCAATCAGAGCGCCAATTCCGGCACCAACAGCAGTTTCAAGAATAGCACCTAAAATATAGTTTCCTGTACTTTGGGGATTTCCGTTGATATCCGTACCATTGGTTCCGCGGGCAATACCATAAATCACTTCATAAGCAAGACATCCAGCACCACAACCCAAAGCCCATTTTGCGGCTTTTCCTTCGCGCGCCTGCACCATTAAAACATCGGACATGGGATAAGTTTTGAAAAGATTTCCGTTAGTAAAAGAAATAGATTCATAATCGATAGTTGCGTTAGTACCTTTAATGACAAACCCGTTGCTTAAAGTCACCTTTACTTTTTTATAGGATTGAGCATATGTTGCACTTAAACAACAGATTAATGCAATGATAATACATAAATTCTTTCTCATTTTTCCGAATTTTTAAATAGGTTGGTAATGTGTTTATATGTTTTTTTTAAGAAATTTATTTTTGAAACATCAGATACGACAATAAAAAGTGGGTTAACTTAAATATTTTGGTTGCAAACTTACGAAATCAGTTTTACAAATCAAAGAAATGTATAAAATATTTTACAAACACAAAAGACTTTCTGAAAACACAGCGGGACTTCTACGTCTTTTAGTTAATTTCAACAGAACAAGAACAATGGTAATCGACTCATGAAGGAGGTAAACGCCAACTTACAAATAGAATGTAACTCTAGCGAAAATCATTGATCCGTAAGAAAACAACAGCCCTTAATCAACAAGAATGGTGAGACAATAAACCTGAGTTTACCATCTCACCATTCTTATTGAAACAACGTCAATAAATAGTAACGACTCTATTCAATCATATTGTGGAATACATTCTGAACATCTTCGTCGTCTTCAATTTTATCAAGCAATTTCATAACCTGTGCTTTTTGCTCATCGTTAAGCTCCTTCATATCGTTAGGGATAC